>QHBR01000186.1 GCA_003244015.1 Hyphomicrobiales bacterium
GGCGGAGACACCGCCGATGACTCGCCAATCCCGCCGCCGCTACCCTTCTCCGGTTTCGATCTCGATAGGCTTTGGGCGGCGCCTGGCGAAGCTGGCGAAGGAAGAGCCGAAGAAAATTTGGGTCTAGAAGGACGCAAGCCAAGCGGCCCGGCGGGATCTCCCGGCATGCCGGCGTCGAGCGGGGCGGCGCCAAAATCCGGGGTTGCCGAAGCCGAGCAGCTTAAGAAAGCCTTGGCGCCGAAGCCCGCGCCGGAGGCCATGCGCAACCAAATGCTCGATCGGCTGTTTGTGCGCCTGCGCAACGCCGACGACCAAGGGGACGCGCAGCATATCGCCGCATCCATCGAGCGCGTCTGGCTCCAATCGGATTCGGACACCGCAAATCTTCTTATGCAACGGGCAATGGTTTCCATGCAGGCGGGAAACTATCCGCTGGCGCTTTCGCTTTTCGACAAGCTTGTCGCGTTGGAGCCGGACTGGGCCGAGGCCCGGAATCAGCGGGCAACGGCGAGGTTTCTCGCTGGCGACACGGATGGCGCGATGGCCGACATCAACAAGGTCATAAAGCTGGAGCCGCGCCATTTTGGCGCGCTCGCGGGCATGGGCATGATCTTGCAAGGCGGCGGTCTAGAGAAAAGCGCCTTGGAGATTTTCAACAAGGCGCTCGCGATCTATCCGCTTGAGCCGGATATAAGGAAACTCGTCGAGAAGCTCACGCTCGAAATCGAAGGACAAGGTATTTAGGGCATTGTCGCCGCCGTCTCCGGCACAAAGCCACCGCGATCCGGTGCGCTCATGCGATCTTTTGCGATGAGGCGATTGCCGAATTAGCCGTAGGGCAGTCTATCGAAGCCCTCATAGGCATCAGGTGTCCTTGCCATCAGAGCCCAACAATGCCCCTGACCAAGAGAGACACGCCACAAGGTACCCGAAATTTGAATTTGCCCAGTTTTGCCAGTGTCGCTTGGGTACTTGATCACCCGGCTGGATATGGACCGGAGAGGGCTCGAAATCGATGCCAAATACGGAGTGGAGAAGGTTGCCGACTACCGAGTTCGGTTGAATGTTTCTGTTGATAGTCGGACAACGCGAGCAAGAAGTGATAAATGTTCAGGATAACACCGAAGACCATAATGTACAGGCCCAGAAGCGCAAAGCCGATAGCTACGACCCTCCGCAGGTTTATCCAGAGCCAATCGATCCAATCCCATAATCGCCGGCGCGCGAGACAAAAATCACCGCACCGCCGTCATGCGAAAGCGCGTCGTCCTCGAAAATACGCTCGTACGCGAAAACCGATCCTGGAAGCCAAATCATGCTTGACTCTCAATACCGATGCTCATCACAAGACAGTCGCTGAGTTTATCGAAGGACGAGACAGCCCTTCGGGCTTCTCTCCAGTCGCCCGCGTCCATTGCGTCCGCTTCGCGAACCGCTCTGCTCGCAATGGAACCTCGGGCTTCCTTCCGCTCAGGGCGAGAGCTAAGGTTCCGTGCAGCTTAGGTGCGACCGATTTCGATTAGATCGAGGGACCGGACGATGACCGCTCTTGCGGCTCAACAGAATGGCGAGGAGGCCGAGGACGTTCTCGACCGGAGCGATGCGCGGTGGCTGCGGCTGCGGGAGATCATTCGCACGGGTTCGCTGAAACGCGGCGATTTCGTGCTGTCGTCAGGTCAGACGAGCACATATTTGTTTCAGCTCCGGCAGACAACGATGCTGCCGGAAGGCGCGGCACTCATTGCCGAAATCATTGTAGAATATATGCAAAATCACGCGATCGCGTGCATCGGCAGCCTTGAACTCGGCGCGGTGCCGATTGTCTCGGCCGTCGCCGCCGTGAGCTATCTGAATGGATTTCCGGTCGATGCTTTTTTCGTGCGAAAAGCGCAAAAGGAGCACGGCGCGCGGGAGCGCGTCAACGGTTTTTGCTCATGGTCGATGATGTGGCCACCACAAGCGGCTCGATTCTAAAAGCGATCAAGGGCATGGAGGCCATGACGCCTATGTCCGCCGCGCGCTCGCGCGGGTCGATCGCGAGGAAGGCGCGGCGGAGAATTTGGCAAAGCAGGGAATACAACTCGCGGCGATTTTTAAGCGAAGCGATTTTGGGGAAATCTGATGGCCCCCGACGAAGAACCGCCCAAATATACGACCAGGCGCTCTTTCTCGACATTGCGGTAAACGGCAAGGTCGAGAAATGGAACGAATGGCGGCGCGATCCGGCAGATAAAAGCGTGTGGGCGCTTTTCGCGGCGAGGCCCTTGCGCGGCCTCGCCCCCGGATCGCGAGCGCTCAGCGCGCCGCTTGATGGCGCCGATGCCTACGCAAGCGTCTTCCTGGGGTCGAAGGCGTCGCGCACGGCTTCGCCGATGAAGACCAGCAGCGAGAGCATGATCGCGATCACCAGAAAGCCGGTGAGGCCGAGCCATGGCGCGGCCAAGTTCGACTTTCCCTGCAACAAGAGTTCGCCCAGCGAGGGCGACCCGGGCGGCAAGCCAAAGCCTAAAAAATCGAGCGCTGTCAGCGTCGTGATCGAGCTGTTGAGGACGAACGGGAGAAACGTCAGGGTCGCGACCATCGCATTTGGCAACACGTGTTTGACGATGATCGCCCCATTGGAGAGCCCGAGCGCGCGTGCCGCGTTGACATATTCGAAATTCCTGGCGCGCAAAAATTCCGCGCGAACGACATGCACGAGCGAAACCCAGGAAAACAACAGAAGAATGCCGAGAAGCACGAAGAAGCTCGGCGTGATGATCGAGGAAATAATGATCAATAGATAAAGATGCGGAAGCGACGACCATATCTCAATGAAGCGCTGGAAGATGAGGTCCGTCCAGCCGCCAAAATAGCCTTGCACCGCGCCTGCCGCGATCCCCACGAGCGACGAAATCCCAGCCAGCGTCAGGCCGAACAACAGCGAGAGGCGAAAGCCATACAGCAGCCTGGCAAGGACATCGCGGCCCTGATCGTCGGTTCCGAGCCAGTTCCATTCGATATCCCTGCAATCGCCATCGAGTTTTGCCTTGTCGAAACGCATCGCGGCGGCGCGGCACTGCGCTTTGCTCAGCATCCAGGTCGGCGGCGAAGGTGCCGGCACCGGCAATTGGCGGTTGATGGTTTTGTAGGAATAGCGGATCGGCGGCCATATCATGAATCCATGCTCGGCGATCTCCTTGGCGATCACCGCGTCGCGATAATCGGTTTGCGCGAGAAAGCCTCCAAACTTCTCTTCCGGATAATCATGCAGAATCGGCAACAATATCTCGCCTTTGTAGTCGACGACGAGAGGCCTATCGTTGGCGATGAATTCCGAAAAAAGCGACAGCACGAACAGAACAAGAAAAATCCAGAAGGACCAGTAGCCGCGTTTGTTGGCTTTGAAGTTTTCGAGACGGCGCCGGTTGATCGGACTTAGCCGAAATTGTCGCGGTTTCCGCCCGGCCGGCGCGAGAGGCATTGCGGCGCTACCGCCATCCGACAGGGAGGCGCGCACGGCCTAAACTTCCCGCGTCTCGAAATCGACGCGCGGATCGATCCACATGTAAGTCAAGTCGGAAAGAAGGTTCACGAAAAGTCCGAGCAGCGCGAATATATAGAGATCGGCGAACACGACCGGATAATCGCGATTGACGATCGATTCGAAGGAAAGCAGACCAAGCCCGTCGAGCGAAAAGATCGTTTCGATGAGGAGAGAACCGCCGAAGAAGGCGGCGATGAAGGCGCCAGGAAAACCGGAGACGACGATCATCATGGCGTTGCGAAAGACATGACCATAGAGCACGCGGCGCTCGCTAAGACCCTTCATCCGCGCCGTTTGCACATATTGCTTGGCGATCTCGTCAAGGAACGAGTTCTTGGTCAGGAATGTCGAGGTCGCGAAGGCGCCAAGCGTCATCGACACCACCGGCAGAGCGATATGCCAGAAATAATCGGCGATTTTTCCGGCAAGAGAAAGCTGCGGCCAGTTTTCCGAGGTGAGGCCGCGCAGCGGAAAAATCTGCCAGAAGGAGCCGCCGCAAAATAGAACGATCAGCAGAATCGCGAAGAGAAAACTCGGGATCGCATAGCCGGTGATGACGACGGCCGAGGACCAAACGTCGAAGCGCGAGCCGTCGCCGACCGCCTTCTTTATCCCTAAGGGAATCGAGATCGCATAGGACAAAAGCGTCATCCAAAGACCGAGCGAGATCGAAACCGGCAGCTTTTCCTTGATGAGTTGCAACACCGGCACGTCGCGAAAGTAGGAACGCCCGAAATCGAAGGTGGCGTAGTTCTTGAGCATCAGGAGAAAACGCGCATAGGCCGGCTTGTCGAAACCGAATTGCTTTTCGAGTTCGGCGATGAATTTCGGGTCGAGGCCCTGGGCGCCGCGATATTTCGACGACACGTCGCCGCTTCCCGCGTTTCCAACCTCGCCGCCGCCGCCGCCGATATGCGCGGTCGCTCCCGATTCGACGCCTTGCAATTGCGCCAGAATGCGTTCCACCGGCCCGCCCGGCGCGAATTGCACGATGCCAAAGTTGATCAGCAAAATTCCAAAGAGGGTCGGAATCATGAACAAAAGACGGCGCGCGATATAGGCAATCATCGGTCGTCCTTCAGCGGCCGGCAAAATGAATCCGCTTGGCTTTTTCCTCGTCGTACCACCAGGTCGAGACGACGCCGATATCGTATCTTGGGCTGCGCTCGGGACGGCCGAACAAATCCCAATAGGCGACGAGATGATTGGGCTTGTTCCACATTGGAACCCAATAGTGACCAGAGCGCAGGATGCGATCGATCGCGCGGCAGATAAACGTCAACTGCTCTCGCGTCTCGGCGACCAAGGCCTTCTCGATCAAGGCGTCGACCGCCGCGATAGCGATCCCCGAGACGTTTCGCGAGCCAGGCAGGCTTGCCGCTTCCGACCCAAATGTCGATCGCATGCCTTCTCCGGGCGTGAGGCCAAGGCCGAAGCGCGAGGTCACGACATCATAGTCGAAATCGTCGAGGCGTCGCTTATATTGCGCCGCATCGACGACCCGGTAGCGGGCTTCAACCCCGAGAAGCTTCAGGTTTTTGATGAACGGCGCGGTATGGGGCTCCAAGGCATTGTCGAAATCCAGAAACTCGATCTCGAAAGGCTTGCCATCGGGTAACGTCAAGAGCGTGCCGGCCCGCTTGCATCCGGCATCCGAAAAAAGCATGGCCGCGCGGCGCAAAAGCTCGCGATCCTGGCCCGAGCCATCCGACACCGGCGGGACATAGACCTCGCCAAACACGGATGGATCGAGATCGCCGCGAAATGGTTCGAGCAGCGCAACTTCTTCCGGTGCCGGGCGGTCTTGCGCGGCCATCGGTGAGTTCTGAAAAAACGAATTGGTGCGCGAATAGACGCCATACATGATATTGGCGTTGGTCCATTCGAAATCGAACGCGAGACCGATTCCCTGTCTAATCCTTGCATCCTTGAATTTGTCGCGCCTGATGTTCAAGAACCAGCCCTGTGTCCCCATTGGCGATTCATCGGGCAGCGTCGCGCGCTTGATGCGTCCATCCTTGACGGCGGCGAAATCGTAGCCGGTCGCCCACACGGCCGAGGTGAATTCCTCGCGAAAGGTGAAGACGCCCGCTTTGAAGGCCTCGAAAGCGACTTTGCGGTCGCCAAAATATTCGAACCGGACGCGATCGAAATTCGCCTGGCCAGTATTGACCGCGAGATCCTTGCCCCAATAATCCGGGACGCGATCGAAAGCGATGTAATGCCCGGCATCGAAGGGGCCGACCTTATAGGCGCTTGACCCGAGCGGCGGATCGAGCGTCGTCTCGTCGAACGGGTGGCCCGCGTAATAGGCCGCGGAAAAGACCGGTTGTCCGGCGACGATCAATGCCGCTTCCCGACTGTGCCTCGGCTTCAGGCGCACCATGACAACATCATCGGCCTCGGCCTCGGCGGCTTCGAGATCGCGCAGCGATTGGCGGATCGACGGATGGCCCTTGGTTTTCAGAATATTCAAGGAAAACGCGACATCGTGCGCCGTCAAGGGCGAGCCGTCATGGAACCTTGCCTCCCCGCGCAGAAGAAAGCGGTAGGTTGTCTTGTCAGCTGAAATCCGTACGGCGCGCGCGACAAGCCCATAGAGCGAATCCGGCTCGTCGCCGTTTCCGCTCATCAGCGAATCGAAAACGAGCCCCATTCCGGCGGCGCCGTCGCCCTTCAAGATATAGGTATTCAGCGTATTGAAGGTGGTGAAATTCTGGTTGCCGGAGGTCGAGCTGACCTGCAGCACGATCTCGCCGCCCTTTGGGGCATCGGGATTCGCATAGGCGAAATGACTAAAGCCGGCGGGCATCGCGAGATCGCCGAAGATGGAGAGGCCGTGGGTCTCGGCCTCCTGCGCGGCCGCCTGGGCGCGGGGCGTGAAAAATCGAGGCAGGACGACGCCGGCGAAGCCAAGCCGCAACGCCGAGCGGCGGGTGAGCGCATATGAAACTTGCGGAAGGAATTTAGCGATCAAGGTTGCCCTCCAGGCGAAATGCCGGGCCGGAACACGCCCACCGCTTTCGGTGTTTCAGGCGGCACGGACGCGGCGGCGGCAAACGCGGCTGAGTTCATGGGCCATATAAGCATGAAAAAGCCGGGCAGGAACCCGGCTCTTGCAATAACGCGTTTCGAAATTCTCATTTTGCCGGCAAGGGCTCGGGATTGTCCGCCAATGTGTGCAAGGAAGCGTTGATGCCGGCCCATTTGGCGGGGCCGCTCTCGCCCGCATGGGTCATCTTCGTGCCCGGCGCGTAATCCCTGCGATTGGGGACGAATTGGTCGAGATCGTCATAGGTCCATTCCATTCGCCGCCCTAGTGGTCTGATTCATTCG
>QHBR01000288.1 GCA_003244015.1 Hyphomicrobiales bacterium
CAAGTCCCTCGCTTGAGCGTTGCGGCGCCGTGAGATGCCCAGCCGGCGTCTTATCGAGCAATTGGCGGAGGCTCTCGCTGATTTCGACCGAGGTCTTGGTCAGGGAATCGCGCACCGTCACGTCGTTCATGGCGCGGGCAAGGGGAAGGCCGCTCTCGCAGTCGGTGAACCGCGTGCGCAATTGCTCGGCGTCGCGGGCGCGCTCCGTCAAGGTCTCGACCGTCGTGGCGTGGGGAATCGCGAAAATTATTTGACGCACCTTATATTCGGTTCCGGAGGCGGCCTTGCCGCCCTGCTTGGCGATTTCGGCGCGAACCTGTTCCTCGCTCGCTTCGACGCCCTTGTTCAAGGCTTGCGCCAGGGCATTAAAAGCAAGGTCGGCGCGGAAGTGAGCTTTGAAGTGGTCTGGCGTCACCCCGGCGTGCTGAAGCGCCCCGACCAAGGCATCGGGGGCAAGTTTCATGTCCTGCGCAACCTTGACGATTTGTTGCGAAATGTCGCTGTCCTTCGGGTCGACGCCAAATTTGCCAGCCTCATGGATTTCAAGGCGATCCGTAAAGAGACTTTCGAGCGCGGCGTCGCGCGTCGCCGGTTTGCGCAAAACGCGAAGCATCTTCATCCGCTCGTCGATATCGATGTTCGTGATCGGATCGCCGTTGATGCTGGCGACGATTTCCTGGGCGAAGGCGGAGCTGCCGGCAAGCGCCATGAAAGCGGCGACCGCGGCAACGGCCCCGCAAAGCCTTAAGCGGACATGAGCGACGCGCGCGCCACGCGGCCGCCGCGCATCGTTTCCGGTTTCCATGATTTAGTTCTCTCCTTTTTCGGGCTTAAGCAGGCCCTCTCTCGCCAGAGCCGAGGCCGGGCGGCGGCGACCTTGGAAGACATGAAAAATCAATATTTCACGCCGTCAAGTGCCGTTGTGTTGAGAAAGGTCTGGGTCACCTTGGTCTCTCCCAAGGTGCGCAGTTGCAGTTGCAACAGCACGGTTTGGTTGCGGGTCAAGGAGCCGCTACCGTAATCTTGATATATCGAGCTGTAATTGATCGAAAAGGTCGTGCACTCGTCCTGATAGCCGGCGCCCAGCCCAAAGGCCGCGATCGCGAAGGGGCCAGGATTTGTGAAGCCAATCAAAGCGCCGGGATAAAATTGGCGGCTCATGTCGAAGATGATGTTGCCCTGCGCGAAATAATTGTCGCTAATCTTATAGCGAGAGGAGAGGCCAAGACCTTCGCGGCGCACATCGTAGCCGATGACGGGCTGCGCCTGATAATTGGCAAATTGAATGGAGCCGGTCAGCGAACCGAAATTATAGTTTGTGATGAGATCGATGCGCCTTGCCGCCAGTGAACCGACATCGAACCGCGCCTTCGCGACAAAGGAAAAAATCGAATTGGGCGCGATCGTAAATGCGCCGACATAGTCGGAGCGCCTTGTGTCCAGTCCCGAGCTAAGCCCAACATTGGCGGCATCCGGCGTCGCGTAGGAATTGGTCCCCGCAAGCTGATAGGATTGTCCGCCGATGAGGTTGGCATAGCCGCCGTTGTTAAAATTCATGGTGAATTGGGCACCGTAGTTCGCCCTCGTTCCGGTCTCGAACCGGTCGTAGCCCGAATATTTGCTCCAGTCGAACAAAGTGGAATCGTCGAAAACGAGGCTTTGCGCATCGAGATTGGCGAGCGAATTTGACCCAATTTCCTGGTTTGGACGCGCGACGATCTGTACAATCGGTTCGAAGACCATCGAGGCGAAACTTGTCTTGGCAAGAAAGGGATAACGGTAATCTAGCCCTATTCCCGGAATGAACTCGCCGAAAAAGCTCGCATCCCTGTTGCCGAGAAAATTCGACTGCGAAGCGTTGGAGTAAGTCGAGCTGCCATTGGCCGACGCGAACGTATAGGAATTTGTGGTATTGATATCGAGCCATTCCCCGTTAAGCCTCGCGAAGGCAAAAGGCGTGAAGACCTCGCCGATCGGATCGATGTATTTGCGCTGCCACGACGCCTCGGCCGTGACGCGTGTGTAATCGCCGCCGAGGCCGCGCAGAAGGCAATCGCCGGTGGCCCGGCCCGGAACATAGTTGGTGCAGATGTCATAAAGGCCAAAGGCTTTGTCCAACACCCGCGGCCCCACCGCTTCGAAGCTTGCCGCCCTCGCCGAAAGACTGGTCAGATTGAAGTCGAGTTCAGCCTGGCCGCCAATGCCAAAAGACTTGGCGGGATCGATGTCGAAGGTCTTGTTGTAGTCCCACACGGGATGCGCGAGCGGTTGCTGCGGCTGAAAATCGTGGCTCGACAGGCCCTCGAAAGAAAGGCCGCGCAGATCGAAATAGCCTCGCCCGCCTTGGCCCGCGAGATAGACCGTCGAGGTCGTTTCGCTGAAATAGTTCGATGAAAGGGTCTGGCTCGGCACGTGATAGTCGTTGAGGTACCATTTGTCCGAAAGAAGTGTGAATTCCCAACCGAACTTCCATTGATCGGCGATATAGAACTGGCCCTTGCTTTCGAACGAGCCGCGAAGCGTCTTGTCGCCGGAGCCGAATGGCGCCAAGGGGAAGACGGTTGGGTTTTGCTCGGAGATCCCCGTCGCCCGGATGTAGTATTCGCCGCTCTCCAACCGCTGCCGCCAAGTGGCATTCGCGAAAAATCCTTGTTGGGAATAATAGGTCGGCGTGAACGTCAAGTCGTAATCCGGCGCGAGGGCCCAGAAGATTGGAATGCCGAGGCCGGCGCCGAGCTGGGAGTTATAGGCTAGATAGGGCGAAAGAATTCCCGATTTGCGGGCGACGCTTGGATCCGGCGCCGAAAAGAACGGCGCATAGGCGAGCGGGATGCCGAGGAATTCGAGCGAAGAGTCTTCAAAATAGATCATTTTTTCGTCATTCTTGTGGATGATGCGCTTGGCGCGCACCCGCCACAATGGCGGCTTATCTGGATTACCCCTGCAGGCCTCGCAAGCCGTGTAGGTGCCCTTGTCGAAAACGGTGGTATCGCCTTCGATGCGTTCGGCGCGCGGCGCGCTGAAATAGGTTTTGTAGGTGCCGGTGACGGTCCCTGCCGCATCCGTATTGGCCGGCGCGCCTGGAAGTTGAGCGCCGAGCACGTCTTTGTACGGCTTGGCGGGCGTATCGGCGCGCAAGCTTTCGATGAAACCGTCGCGGAAATCGTCGGTAAGGTCAAACCGGTCGCCATGCAGCACCGTCCCATTGGGTTGGGTCAATTTGGCGTGACCTTCGGCATACACGCGGCCGGAGTTGCGATCGTAGACGACCCGGTCGGCCTCGAGCGTCTGGTCTTTGTAATAGATCCTCGCGTTGCGTTCGGCCGAAACATTGTTCTTTTCTGTATCGTAGCGAAGTTCGTCCGCCTCGACGAACATTTTTGCGGCTTCGCCTAGAGCATTTTTCGTCTCGCGGCCTGTGGCTGTCTGCGCCGCCGCCGGCAAGGCGCCGGCCAACAGCGCGGCGCCGGACAAAGCAAATCCCAGCGCGAGCGAAAAGCGGATAAAACGCCGCGCCCGAAGGATGGGGACGATCGCTTTGCCGGGGCAAAAACGCCGCCCCATCAACCGTCCTCCTGAATAAGCAAAGCAAACGCGCCGAGCAGGCTCGCGACGACGGCCGGGGACCATGCGGCGGCGAGCGGGCTAAGCAAATCGGCCCCGCCCAAATCGAAGCAGAATTTTGCCGCCACAAAAAGCACGAACCCTGCGCCCACGCCACCTGAAACCATCTTCTCTATGCCACCAAAACGAAAAAACCTTAAGGAAAATGCCGCCGCGATTAAAACCATGGCGATAAACATAAGCGGCCTCGCCAGAAGCATATGAAACTGGAGCCGGTAGCGGGTTCCGTCGAGGCCCGCGGCCTCGGCTGCGGCGCGCAAGGACGGCAGGTCCCAAAACGGCACGGAATCTGGCGCGATCAGGCCTCGGACGGCCTCCTCCGGCGCAAGGCTAGCGGCGAGAAAATAAGTTCCGGCGGCAAAGCTCTCTTCTCCAGGCGCCGCGACCCGCACATGGTCGAATTGCCAGACGCCGGGCAGGAGTTTACCGGTTTGTGCCTCGATCCTTTGTTCGAACGTCCCGGCGCGATCGTAGACATAAGCGGCGGCGGACGTCAGATTTGTGCCGTCCGCCGACACTTGGCCGGCCCTTATGAACGCCTCTCCATCGACGCTTTTTTGCCTGATCCACAGCGTGGTGTCATTGTTTTGCTCGCCATTGCGGCCAAAGAGCCGCGTCTCGATCGCAACCGCGCGATGCTTCATGACCGCGGAGACCGGATTGTACAGCACCACCGAGGCAATTCCGGTCGCCGCGGCGATCGCGATCGGGGGAACCAGGAACCCCCACACCGATACCCCCACGGCTCTGGCCACCAGCAGTTCCAACTTGCGGGTCAGGTTAACAAACGTCGCCATCGTGCCGAACAACGCGCAAAACGGCATGATCTGCTCGGATGCCGAAGGGACACGCAGAAAGGAGAGGTAGGCGATATCTCCAACCGAGACACCCGGAATGTTGCCGGCGCGCCGCAAAAGCTCAACAAAATCGACGACATAAATCATGCCGGAAATCATCAGAAATACCGCCGCGATGGTCTGCAGGAAGCGCGCGGACAGGTAGCGGCCTAGCGTCCGACCGATCATCGCGTGAATCCAGCGCTGGGTTTGGCGAGGCGAGAGCCGGGAAAGGCAAGGAAATCCAGGCCGTCCGTCAACGCCGCGCGGACCGGTGCCGCCGTTTCCAACGCGCATTCCGCCGGAAGGCACGTGCGGTGTTTAGCGGACGCGCGACTATTCCCATCGCAATTGTTTTCATGAAGGATCATGTCCGCCATCTTGCTGGAAACCTGCTCCGAAACTGGACTTTTCCGTGCATGCCGTTGCGATGCGCGGCGGCAATTCGTCCCGTGCGCTTGTCGTTGCGGGTGGGCGCCCGCGCGCTTCTCCTTTGTTCGTCTTGGTTCCGCCCTTGCACGGATTTGCGCATTTGGGAAGCAATTCAAATGATAAGGAGTGGCGGTTTTTTGGCGGACAAATGGGTATTTCGAACATGATTCCGATTTAGGGTAAAGTTGATCGGACGCTAAACTTATTGTTTACTCATGAGTTTGTGGGGCAACCGGGGGCGGGTTCCCGGATCGCGAGCCAAGGCGCGGGTTGGTTGATCGTCTTGGGACGCGGCCCGCCCCCCGGCCGCGAGGAAAAATGCGAAAGTCAGCGCTGCGAGAAGCCCTCGCGCCTGCTTGTCCAGGCGGAGGTTTGTCATGATAGGATCGAGCCGACGGTCCGAACGGCCAGGCGCATGAACCGCTTTGCGAAGCAACGCGGGGCCCGCTGGAACAAACAACTGGCTTTGAGGCGCTCTAACAGAGTAACGCGCCAGCGCAACGCGCGCCCGGCGCTGGCAGAGGAACAGATGACCGAAACAATGAAGATCGAATTTGTCGCGCTCGCAGCGTTGCCGGTTCAAACGCGGGCCTCGCCCGAACGGGCCGGCGGCGAAACCGGACACGCGCGCACTCTGGTCATTTTCATGGGCAAGGATTTCGCTTTCGGCGCGGCGACCCGGCGCCTCATTGGCGATCGGGGAGAGGCGTTGATCAAGAAGGCGGCCGCCGCCGTCAAGTTCAAGGGAAAGGCTTTGACCGCGCTCGATCTCGTCGCGCCCGCCGGGCTTGCCGCCGGCCGGCTGGTCGTGGTTGGGACCGGCGGCGATGGCGACAGCGAGGATGGGAAGGGCCAAATCAAAAAAAACTTGCCGCCGCCGCCCCCCGACCACGCCGACCTCGGCGGCTTTGTCATGGGCAAGCTTGGTCATGCCGCAAGCGCGACCGTCGTCTTCGATCCGCCAAGCCCGCCCAAGGATCCGGCCCGCGCGGCCGCCGAATTTATGCTTGGGATTCGGCTCCGCGATTACCGGTTCGACGACTACAAGACCAAGAAGAACGAAGATGGGGAGACCGAAGGCCGCGCCGATATTGTTCTCGCCGTCGACGCGCCGGCCGCGGTCCGCCGCGAAGCCAAAGGCAGGGAGGCCGTGGCGGCCGGTGTGCGGACCGCACGCTCGCTTGTCAACGAACCCGCGAACATCCTCCACCCGGAAGAATTCACCAATCGCGCCGCGGCGCTTAAGAAGCTCGGAGTCGAGGTGACGGTCCTCGACGAATCCGCCATGCGCGAACTCGGCATGGGTGCGCTTCTCGGGGTAGGGCAGGGATCGATTCGAGGAAGCCGCACCGTCATCTTGCGCTGGCGCGGTAGTAAAAGCGCCAAGGACAGCGCCAAGGCAAAATCGAAGCCGATGGCCTTCGTCGGCAAGGGCGTCTGCTTCGACACCGGCGGCATATCGATTAAACCCGCCGCGGGGATGGAGGACATGAAGGGCGACATGGCCGGAGCCGCCTGCGTCGTGGGTCTCATGCAGGCGCTCGCCGAACGCAAGGCCAATGTGGACGTGGTCGGCGCCATCGGACTTGTCGAAAACATGCCGGGTCCGCAAGCGCAGCGTCCGGGCGACATCGTGAAATCCATGTCCGGCCAGACGATCGAAGTCATCAACACCGACGCCGAAGGCCGTCTCGTCCTCGCCGATCTGCTTTGGTATGTTCAGGACAAATTCAAGCCCAAGTTCATTGTCGATCTCGCGACCTTGACCGGCGCGATCCTTGTCGCGCTCGGCCAGGAGCACGCGGGTCTTTTCACCAACGACGACGAGCTAGGCGAGCGGCTCATCGCGGCGGGCAAGGCCACTGGCGAAAAACTATGGCGTCTGCCGCTCGCGGCGGCCTACGACAAAATGATCGACTCGAAAGTCGCCGACATGAAAAACACCGGCGGCCGCCATGCTGGGTCGATCATCGCCGCGCAATTCCTCCAGCGCTTCGTCAACGGAACGCCATGGGCACATCTCGATATCGCGGGCACCGGGATGGGTTCGCCGGCAAGCGAGATCAATCAAAGCTGGGGCTCTGGGTTCGGCGTTAGACTGCTCGACCGGCTCATTGCCGATCATTACGAGGGGTGACGGGGGCGCGGCTGACCACGCCCCCGCCGCCGCGCCGGCCGGAGGGCTTAGCGTAAAGCGCCTGCCAGCTCTTCCAAATGGGCGGCGTTGATCGAGGTCGTGCCAGTGTCGCCGCCGATGGTCAGCGTCACCTGCACCGGGTTTTTGGTTCCGGTCAAATCGGTGCCATGCGCCTTCGCGAAGAACGCATATCGCAAGGTGCCCGTCCGCTTGATCAGCGCCTCCAGCCTCGCGCCGTCGATGACCCCGCGAAAGGTGAAAAACCCGTCCTCGTGCTCGTGCTCGTCTCCGTGCTTACGGAAGGAGCCGAGCGGGAGGGTGACGGAGAAGGTGCAGCTTTGGAGCGTGACCGGCTCGATGGCAGGATGGATCCCCTTGCTGGCGGTGCTGCTCAGGGCGAAGCTCGACTCGAGTGCGAAGGCATCGTGGTTTGGGTTGCGGTCGATGTCGATTTGGAGCTGAGCACTGAACGCGAGGAAGGGGACGCCCGGCGGCGGCGGCACAATGCCCACGCCACGAGGACTGTTCCCTACCGGGACCGTGGCCGCCACGGTGTTGGTGGCCGTGTCGATCACCGAAACCGAACCAGTGTCGGGGGACGAGATGCGTGACATAGACGTGTTTACCATCCGGCGCGACGGCGACTCCAAAAGGATTACTCCCCACCGGGACCGTCACGGCCACCATGTTGCTGGCGTGTCGATCACCGAAACATTATTGGTGCTTTGATTCGCGACATAGGCGCGTTTGCCGTCCGGCGTCACGGCGACCCCTCCAACCACCATGACCGTGCTTGCGCGGCGCGGCGTACTGGGTCACACTGGCTCATCGAGGAGAGCCGCATGCAAGGTGTCATCGCCTGGCTAATTTGGATTGCCCTTCTGGTCCTGCCGGATCAGGCATCGGCGAAGCCGGATGGGGTGCCGCGTTTCGACGTTGTCCGCTCATGCGAGGAAGCGCGAGCCTATACCGGCGACGACAAGAATCTCGCTTATCGAGGCTGTATGAAGGACGAGAACGACGCGCACGCGGAACTCGCGCGAAAGTGGGCGCATTTTAGGCCCGACGACCGCAAGGATTGCGTCGCGCAAGGCGCCGCGCCGGTGCCAAGCTATGTCGAAATCTTGACGTGCCTCCAAATGAGCGACCAGGCCGAGGCTCTTTATAATCCGGACGGCACCCGTCGCGATAAGCCGCAAGGCGCCGCCGCCCAGAGGAAGTCCGGCCAGGACCAAGCCGCGCCATTCGGCGCCGCACCGGCGCCCGAATCCGGCAGCGTTAAGAAGCCGGACTGAAGCGCTCTTGCGCCAGCGCGCGGCGTTTGCGGGAGACCGGCGCTTGTGTGAAATTGGCGTTTGTGTGAAATTGGCGTTGGCGTGAAAAAGAGGCGAAGATACTTTGCGTATCCCCGCCCCTATGAGTCCTGTCCATAACCTATTCTTTGCCCATACCTTCTTTATGAAGACTACACCACAGTGTGGTGTTGGGGCAATAGAACAGGCGTCCTCCCAAGACTTGGACTGCTGTGCCGAACTTATAACGCCTTCGGCCCTGAACGGCTCAGAACCCAACCGTAGCTCACGCCAAAGGCAATGTCACGCACAAATACGCAGAATGCCTCCAAAAAGGTACAAATGTGAAAATATTTTTGGCACAGACGGATTTTCGAGATGCCGCGAATTTTTTTGCGCCGCGACAAAGCGGGACCTGATAAATGGATCTTCTGCCGCAGGGCGAACGATGACGAAGATGCCGCCAGATAAGCCACCTCCGTTGCAAGGCGCCAGCCCGGCCGTCGGCCTCAAAGGCCCTAGCCTCGGCGGACGCATTCGCAATTGGTTCCTGGCCGGGGTCATCGTTGCCGGTCCGCTCGCGACGACCGCCTACATCGTCTGGTGGGTCGTCGATACCATCGACAGCTCGGTCAAGCGCCTCGTCCCGGTGCGGTTTTGGCCGGATAATTTTTTGCCGTTCCAATTGCCCGGACTCGGCGTGGTTTTCGCATTTCTTGGGCTCACGCTTTTGGGCTTTCTTGCCGCCAACCTCGCGGGCCGGAGCTTCATCAGGCTCGGGGAGGCGACGCTCGCTCGCATGCCGGTCGTCCGTTCGATCTATAAAAGCGCGAAACAGATCTTTGAAACCGCGTTTTCCCAATCCGGCGCCACCTTCCGCAAGGTAGGGATGATCGAGTACCCGGGCGAAGGCCGATGGTCCCTTGTGTTCATTTGTACGCCGCCTGGCGCAATCATCGCCGGACATCTTTCAAACGAGGAACATATTTCGGTATTTCTGCCCTGTACCCCCAACCCGACAACGGGATTTTACTTTTTTCTTCCGTCGCGCGATGTCATTGAACTCCCGATCAGCCCAGACGATGCGGTCAAGCTGATCGTGTCGTGCGGCGTCATCCAGCCCGAGCCCCACGCGGTTGTTGCCGAAACTGGCGGGAAGCGCGAGCGTGCTTCCGTGTGGGGGGCCGCGCGGGGCTTCCAAACAGATAGCGCCGATGAGAGCCAAACCTGAAACGGTCGCGCGCTAGAGTTTGACCACCCGCATTGGGGTGGCTAACACCAAAGCGCGCCGCGGGCCGGCCGCGCGCGCGTAACCGCGCGGATGCGCCATGGCTGTTTATACCGAAGTCAACGAGGCCGATCTTGCCAGCTTTCTTGGCGACTATGATCTTGGCCACGTGCTGGCCCTGAAAGGAATTGCCGAAGGGGTTGAGAATTCCAATTATTTCTTGCACGCCGATGCTGGCTATTTCATCCTTACGCTCTATGAAAAGCGGGTCGACGAAAGAGACCTACCGTTTTTTCTTGGGCTCATGGAGCATCTCTCCGGTCACGGGCTAAATTGCCCGCAACCGGTAAGGAACAGACATGGCGGCGCGCTCGGCAGGATCGCGGGCCGCCCGGCGGCAATCGTGACTTTTCTCGAAGGCATGTGGCGCAGAAGCCCAAGCGTCCGCTGCTGCGCGGCCGTTGGCGAGGCGCTTGGCAATCTGCATCGGGCTGGCGCCGGCTTCGCCGGATATCGCCCCAATGCCTTGGGCCTTGAAGCCTGGCCGGCCCTCTTCGATGAGGCGCGTGCGCGTGCCGATGAAGTGCGGCCGGGCCTCGCCGCGGAAATAGCGAAGGAACTCGCCTATCTCGCCGAAAGCTGGCCGCGCGATTTGCCGGAAGGCGTCATCCATGCCGATCTTTTTCCCGACAATGTCTTGTTCGTCGGCGATGAATTGTCCGGGCTCATCGATTTCTACTTCGCCTGCACGGATGAACTCTCCTACGATGTCGCGATCTGTCTCAACGCCTGGTGTTTCGAATCGGACGGTTCGTTCAACACCGCCAAGGGATTGGCATTTTTTAGCGGATACGAGAGCGTCCGCAAATTAACCGGAGCGGAAGCCAGAGCGTTCGTCGTCTTGGCGCGCGGCGCGGCACTGCGTTTCGCCCTGACACGCCTCGTCGATTGGTTGAATGTACCGGCGGTTGCCTTGGTGCATCCCAAGGACCCGCTCGAATATGTTGGCAAATTGTGCTTTCATCAACAAACCGGCAGCGCCCGCGAGCTCGGGTTGCTGCGATGAACGGCGAGGTTTCGATCTGGACCGACGGTGCCTGTTCCGGCAATCCAGGGCCGGGAGGCTGGGGTGCTATCCTGTGCTTCGGCGCGGATGAAAAAGAGCTTTTTGGCGGCGAAGCCTCAACCACCAGCAATCGCATGGAATTGACCGCTGCGATCGCGGCCCTGGGGGCGCTGAAGCGGCCATGCACGGTCCATCTCCATACGGATTCGAATTATCTCAAGGGTGGCATCACCACATGGATGGTGACCTGGAAACGCAATGGCTGGCGCACCGCCGATAAAAAACCTGTCAAGAATGTCGAGCTATGGCAAAGGCTCGAGGCGGCCGCCGCGCCGCACACCATCGATTGGCGCTGGGTGAAGAGTCACGCCGGAGACGCCATGAACGAGCGTGCCGACGCGCTCGCCCGCAAGGGCATGGCAGGGTTCAAATTGCGCTAGGGCCTGTTGAGATTGATCGAGAATTGATGACGGCGGAAGCGACGTAGATCATGGCGGCGAAGCTCTGGCCGGTTTTGTCGCTGCGCATGGCAATACGCTTGAACTCTTTGATTTTGCAAAAGAAGCATGATCTCTCAGGGCCTCCGGCAAAACCGCAAAATCCCATGCCGCCAGAAAGCCAACCTACGTTTAGAATTGCTGGCGAACTGCTGCGCCTTGTGACGCCGCAGTAAAAGTGATGTAAAGGGTGGAATCGTCGAAAATTGTATCCGGCAAGAGTGCGCATGTTCCTTGTTTGATCGAATGCCGCCCCGCGGTTCGTCCCCAAACGCCGCAAGCTTCGCGCATGGTCGCGCGCCGGATACTCTTTAAAAATCCCACGTCCCCCATGGCCATTGCCGTTGTGAAACGCTATCTCCAGGCTCCGCGGGGCTTATAACAAAACCAGGCGGCATCTCCGTGGTTCATGTTTCATGACGCGCATGTATCGCAAGGCGTGGCGGCCCCGGCTCGAACGGGCGTATCCATCCCAGCGCGAATCATAACGGAGCCCGGCGCCGGCGCCGGATCTTCTGGCAAAACCACCCCCTTCTCTCCTGGCCCGGAAAAGGCCATATTGCATTGCAACAACGGGGTTCCGCCAATTGTACCGGCGCATGACGGCGGCCCCGAAGGACATTCGAATGGGGCAACAAAGCGCGCAAGAGCAAGGCCCGCCGGCCGCGCGGCGCGACGCCTGCGATCCCGCGGTCCCGCGAAAAACCGCCTTTGCCGCGATGGCACTCGGGTCGCTTGGCGTCGTCTATGGCGACATCGGGACAAGCCCGCTCTATGCGTTGCGCGAATCGCTTCATCATATCAAGGCCGCCGGGGTGACCGATACGGGGGTCACCGGAACCGTGTCCCTGCTCCTCTGGGCATTGTTTTTTACGGTGACCGCGAAATATGTGCTGTTTCTTATGTACGCCGACAACAAGGGCGAAGGGGGCACCTTGTCGCTGATGGCGCTGGCCCAGGCGGCGCTTGGCCATGGCGTGGCGCCGGTTTTTTTTCTCGGCGTCGCGGGGGCGGCGTTGTTTTCGGGCGACGCGGTCATCACGCCGGCGATCTCGGTTCTTTCCGCGGTTGAAGGCCTCGAACTCGTCACGCCGGTTTTTTCGGCCTATATCCTGCCGCTCACCATCGTCATTCTGATTTCGATTTTTTGGGCGCAAAGGCGCGGGACCGCGCGCGTCGCGGCCTTCTTCGGCCCGGTCATGGCGGTTTTTTTTCTAGTGATCGGCCTTCTCGGCGCGGCCCACATCGGCGATGCGCCACGTATCCTTCAGGCCTTCAATCCAATCCACGGCTTAAGGTTTCTGTTCGGCCACGGCATACTTGGTTTCGTGGTGCTGGGTTCGGTATTTCTTGCCGTGACCGGAGCGGAGGCGCTTTACGCGGACATGGGCCATTTCGGCCGCGCCCCCATTCAGACGGCGTGGATGGTCTTCGTGCTGCCGGCGCTGACCTTGAACTATCTCGGCCAAGGGGCGCTCGTTCTCGCCGATCCGGCGGCGGTGGAAAATCCGTTTTTCCTGCTCGCGCCGCACTGGGCTCTTTTGCCGCTGGTCATCCTTGCCACGGCCGCCACGGTCATCGCGAGCCAGGCCGTCATCACCGGCGCCTTCTCCCTGGCCCGCCAGGCGATCCAGCTCGGACTGTTGCCGCGGATGCTGATATTGCACACCTCGGACACTCAGGAAGGCCAGATCTTCGTTCCGCGCATCAACCGTCTGCTCTTGCTCGGGGTTGTCCTGCTGGTGCTTTTGTTCAAGAATTCGAGTTCCCTTGCCTCCGCCTATGGCATCGCGGTGACCGGCACGATGGTGGTGACCACCGCGCTCGCTTTCATCGTGGTGTGGAAATGCTGGCACTGGCCGGTTTGGCTCGCCGCGCTGTTCGTGTCCCCATTCCTTGCGATCGATCTCGCTTTTCTTGCCGCCAATCTCTTGAAGATCGTCGATGGCGGCTGGGTGCCACTCCTGCTCGCCGGTTGCGCGATGATCGTGATGTGGACCTGGGTTCGCGGTACCGCCCTTCTCGCCTCCAAATTCCGCCGCGATTCGATCTCGACTCCCGATCTCATCCGGATGCTGGAGAAATCGAAACCGACGCGTGTCGCCGGAACCGCGGTTTTCTTGTCGAGCACGCCCGAGATCGCGCCGTCCGCCTTGATGCATAATCTCAAACACAACAAGGTCCTGCACGAACGCATTTGGCTTTTGTCGGTGCTGACCGAGAATACGCCCCGGGTTCCCGGAGCCAAGCGCTATCAAATCGAAAAGCTTTCCGCGGATTTCACCCGCGTGATCCTGCATTATGGCTATATGGAAAGCCCGCGCGTTCCGGTGGCGCTGGCCTCGCTGCGCAAGGCAGGCCTGAAATTCGACATCATGACGACATCGTTCTTTCTCGGCCGCTGGTCGATCAAGCCCGCGCCCAATTCGGGCATGCCTTTGTGGCAGGACCGGCTTTTCATCACGCTGTCGCGGCAAGCGGCGAATGCGACCGACTTCTTCGCGATTCCGTCCGATCGCGTCGTCGAGCTCGGCGCGCAAGTTACGGTCTGACCTTTGCGCGGGCCGCATCAGGAAAAGCTGCTCGCAGCGCATTCCATATTGGACCTTATGCGACTGCTTTCAGTCCTACAGTACACTCACCAGAACGTCATATTTCGGAAAAAAGACCTGATAGCCTGTGGGCACCTCGAAAAATATTCGCTTGAGGCGGGACGGTCGGCGATTTTGGTCGCCGCG
>QHBR01000037.1 GCA_003244015.1 Hyphomicrobiales bacterium
GTGTTAGAGTCGATCCACTAGCGCTCCGGTACGCGTCCCAGGATGGCGAGCGTCGGCCCAGGGCGCTCAGGTTGTGGCAAGGGAGCGCTGGACTCAATTCGGGAACCAGACGTTCCGGCGAGCGTCGAATCTAATTCGAGCGCGATCAGGGTTCAGGGGAAGGCCAAGCCGATGTTGGATTCGGTCAAAATCAAACTGTCGGCACCCATCTCTAGCCCCAGGTGGATTGTTTTCGTACCGCCTGTCGGCGCCTAGAGCATTTTCATTGTTGGCGGAATCGCATGGGGATTCCAACGGGGCGACATTTATGATTCCCTTTCGTCGTTGATTCGACGGGAGTTCGTGATGGGGAAGCCTTATTCTTTGGACCTGCGTGAGCGTGTCATGGCGACGGTGGATGCCGGGACAGGCGCTTATTCTGTGGCCCCAATGTTTCGGGTCAGCGTGTCCTATATCTACAAAGCCTTGCGGCGGCGGGAGATGAGTGGAGAGACGAGCGCCCGTCCCTGGGCAGGCGGTCCTAAACCGAAGCTCGCCGCACATGACGAAGTCCTTCGCGCCCGTGTCATGAGCGAGCCCGATGCGACGCTTGCCGAGCTGCAAGCCTGGCTCATGGCCGAGCACGCCATGAAGGCCAGCATCGGGTGCCTTTGGAAAAGGCTACGGCATCTCGGGTTCACGCTAAAAAAAAGTCATTGCGCGCTGCCGAACAAGACCGTGCCGATATCGCCGAGGCGCGCGAGGAGTGGCGTGCGAGCCAACCCGATTTGAACCAGGAACAGCTTGTCTTCATTGATGAAACCGGAGCAAAGACAAATATGGTGCGGCTCTATGGCCGGGCGCCTCGTGGTCAACGCCTTTTCGCGCCTGTGCCCTACGGCCATTGGATGACGACAACGTTGCCGCCTTGCGTCACGATGAGATCACTGCGCCCTGCGTATTTGATGGGCCGATGAATGGCGCGAGCTTCTTGACCTATGTCGAGCAATTTCTCGTCCCAACCTTGCGCAACGGCGATGTCGTGGTCATGGACAATCTCGCCAGTCACAAAGTCGCTGGCGTTAGGCAAGCGATTGAGCGAGCCGGCGCCACGCTTCGCTACCTGCCAGCCTATAGCCCCGACTTCAATCCAATCGAACAAGCTTTCGCAAAGCTCAAAGCAGCACTCCGCAAGGCCGCCGCACGAACCCTTGAGGCCCTCATCGAAGCCATCGCTAACGCTCTCGACACCTTCACCTCCGAAGAATGCGAAAATTACATCGCAAATTCAGGCTATCGCCCGCCAATCGTGAAAATGCTCTAGTGGCAGCATTTGCGCCAGAAAAGGCGAACCTCAACGGGCCTGTTCATTCAGGGGCTGAACTCTCAATGGTTCCTGACGGAACCCGGCAATCAAAAGAGGATACCCAATGCGTGTTCCCGCGAGCATCTTTAAGCATCCCATCCACCCGATGCTGATTGTCTTTCCGATCGGCCTTTGGATTTTTTCCTTAGCCTGCGATTGATTCGTCTGGCTGGCGCCTCTGGAAACGCGTGGTCCACCGTCGCGTTATTCAGCATGGTAGGCGGTTCATCGGCGCCATCTTCGCCGCAGTGCCAGGTTTTATCGACTTGCTCTCCAATAAGGGGGGTGCTCCGATCACGCGCTGCAGTTTGACGCCCGCCGCATGGGTTGGTGGCCGCGCCATGAGTTTGTCGAGCCGGGCTTCGAGGCGGCGGCTCCCGCCTGTGCCTATCGATTGCCATGAACCTCACTTGTTCGCCGACGAACCTCCGTAAAGCCGTGCTTGGGCTCTCTTGGAACCAATTTCTTGCGTCGACGTTAGGGTTCACAATAAGGAGGAACATTTGATGGCCGTTCGCTCATTTCTGGCATTCTTTGCGTTCGTTTCGCTCTTTCTGGGTGGGTTCGCCTTTGCGCAAGAGCCTGGCAGCACATCGGGACCCGCATCCGGGAACAACGTCCAGCCCAGCACCGCCATTCAAAAGGAAAACGCTGGCCACTCGAGCGCTGGCGGACACGGAACGCAAGGGTCTTCCAACGCAGCTGGTGCACCCGGCATGGAGGGTAAACCTGGGGCAGAGAGTGGCCACGCCCCGGAAGACCATTCCCAGCCGTCGAAATAAAAGGAGAGCTAATTGCTCACCCCCAGCTATGGCGCTGCGGGAAGAGGCTTTCCCGGGAGGGTGAGGCGGATCGCTGCCAAGGCTCTGTGGCGTGCGCCGAGTTCGGATGCAGCGGCCGATGCGTCCCGGCATGCGCCGTGCTCAAACATCCAAACCGCGCTTACCCCCATGTCGCCTCGAACCAAGGGGTGAGCAATTAAACTGAAAGGCATCCAATGCGTGTTCCCGCGAGCATCTTTAAGCATCCCATCCACCCCATGCTGATTGTTTTTCCGATCGGCCTTTGGATTTTTTCCTTAGCCTGCGATTTGATTCGTCTTCTGGCTGGCGCTTCTGGAAACGCGTGGTCCACCGTCGCGTTATACAGCATGGTAGGCGGCTTCATCGGCGCCCTTTGCGCGGCAGTGCCAGGATTTATCGACTTGCTCTTCTATAAGGGGGGTGCTCCGCCGGTCAAGAAAATTGCTCTGACCCATATGGCGATCAATCTCACCGCCGTCGTGCTATATGCGATAAATATCTGGC
>QHBR01000115.1:0-2099 GCA_003244015.1 Hyphomicrobiales bacterium
AATATTTTTCGAGGTGCCCCTTAGTAGTTCTGCCTTTTCCGTGCCACTCGTCGGTCCCTTTAGTAGCGCAGACCACCCTTCAGGCGCGGAGGGAAAGCACGCCCAGCCCGACTTACAAGCGTTGAGTAGCAACAGTTCCGTGGGCAGAAGACCGCTCTGAGTATCCTGGTCGAGGAAATCGCCGAGCCAGCGCCCGTACGCCTTGTCACGCGGGCGCTCGCCGCGCGCCGCATTGTCTTTCACGTCGATCAACCATTGTGGCGTAACATTCCCTTCGCTCGATCGAGCCACGCTGGTCCCCGCCGCGCTCACAACCATCGTCTCGCTCCCCCGTCTCACACAGCTTTTGGCAAAAGCGGAGCAGAGGCTAGCACACAAGCGTGGCAGACGAAACTTGGCGGATCCGAAGCTTCTTTCGCTAATTCTTGTCCTTATCGACGAGCTTGTTGGCGCCTATCCAAGGCATTATCGCGCGGAGCCGCGCACCGGCTTCCTCAATTTGGCGCACGGCTGACTCGCTTACATCGCCACGCTTGCTCATGTAGCGCGTTTCAGCTTTCTTGCGCCGGCGGCATGCCTGGCCGCTACTTGGGTGCCGCCTCGGTCGGTTTTGCCGGACGCCTTGATCCTCTGCCGAAGGCCGAAGCTGCGGCGAGGAAACCCTCCATGCGGCCTTCGAGCGCCGCCAGCCGTTTGTCCATTTCGACGACGTTTAGAGCCAATTGTTCCAGATTCTTGCTCTGGCTTCTAATTCGCTCCTCGAGCAGAATCGCCTTTTTGATCGCCTTCAATGCGGCGCCAATACCGCTCACCCGCGTTTCCGGTTGAAATGCGCGAGCGCAGCATTGAGGGCCGCGCCGGTGCGATCGAGTTGCGCTAAGGTGCTGGCATGAAGCTCTTCGAAACCAGCGACCAGACCGCGTAGCTCCGCTTCCACCTCCGCATCGGTTGGTTCATAACTGAGGGCGGCCCGCCGGACGAATTCGGCTGTCGAAATCTTGCCCGCCTTGGCCGCCTTCCGCTCGACGCGCGCCTTGTCCTTTGCCGTGATCGGGACAACCAATCTTTGCGTCGCCAGGGCCATTCGCGCCTCCAATTGTGGACATCGTCATATACATGATCATGTCAACACCCGCAAGTGCCCGTAAGTCCTCTATTTGATCGAGTGCCGCGAAACCCGCCTTCGCGGAAACGGGGCCGGCGGAGTCCGCCCTTGCCGCGGCCTCGTACGGGCTGACTGGACAGTTCCGCTTCTGGACCAAGCACGTCAAGGTCAGTGCGGTGCTGCCGCCAGAATTTTTTTGTCGAGCCCGGAAGACCTCGCGGCGGCGCGGCGAAGGGAAACGCTTGTTTCCCGCACTGCAGCAGGATAAGCGAAAGGGACGCTCTTTCTCACTGCGGCATATGTCATTGGTTCCGATCTCGCTTGGGGATGGCCTGGTCGCCTCCTTCGTCGAAGCCGCCCGCGTCGCCGGGACGCTGGCGCTAGGTTATTTTCGCCCGGGCGCGGTGACCAGCGCCGGGATTTCGCACAAGGCGGGCGGCTCTCCGGTTACCGAAGCCGATTGTCTTGTCGATCGCTTTTTAAGGCAGCGTCTCGAGGCCCTAGTGCCGGAAGCAGGCTGGCTTTCCGAGGAAACCGAGGACACACCGGCGCGTCTTTCGAAAGATATTGTCCTTGTGGTCGATCCGATCGACGGCACGCGCAGCTTTATGAGAGGCCATGGAGCGTGGGCGATCGCGATCGCGCTTGTCGAGCAGGGGCGCCCGCTGATCGGAGTCGTCCATGCCCCGGCGCTCGGGGAAACCTACGTCGCGGTCAGGGGCGCCGGCGCCCGGCTCAATGACACGGCAATCGAGGTTTCGAAACTTGTTGCGCTTGGCGTCAGAGCAAGAGTGGCGGCGCCCGTGTTGCTCGCCGAGCGGCTGCGCGAAGCCGGGCTTCAATTCGCGTTGCAGCCCAAGATTCCCTCGCTTGCGTTGCGTATCGCCAATGTCGCGTCAGGTGCGCTCGACGCGGGTTTCGCCTCGGAAAACGCTCATGATTGGGACATCGCGGCGGCCGATCTCATCCTCCACGAGGCAGGGGGGCGCTTGGC
>QHBR01000115.1:2178-23104 GCA_003244015.1 Hyphomicrobiales bacterium
GCCGCCCCGGCGCAAATTCATGCCGAAGTCAACGCCGCGGTACGGTTGGCGGACGGCAGGGACGTAGCCCAGAAAAATAGCTAAGGGGAGCATAGTGCCGCGTCGGCCCCGCCATCGTTCGATAATTGCGAGACTCTCACTGTGAGACTCTTTGCAACCGCCGGCTTTGGACCGGGTCTCCGCTGAGCGCGGCAGGTTTTCCGATCAGAGTTTTCGAGAAGATCCGCTTGCCCTCTCCCGCTTGCCCTCTCCCGCTGGCCGGGAGAGGGAACCGCCCTTAAGGCGCCACGACGATCATCCATGGCACGCCGAAGCGGTCGGCGACCATGCCGAAGCGCGAGGAAAAGAAGGTCTTCGTCAACGGCATCCGCACCTGCCCGCCGTCGGCCAGGGACGCGAACAGCCGCTCCGCCTCGGCGTCATCTGCCGCCGTGAGCGACAGCGAAAAGCCCTGGAAGTTCGGCTTCCCCGTGCATTCCCCGTCGGACGCCAACAAAGTCGTATCCCCCATGCGGAAGCTCATGTGCATCACCTTTTCCTCGGCGCCGGGCTGGCACATTTGCGAATCGGGGCACTCCTTGAAACGCATGGGCACCGTTACCTCGGCGCCGAGCGCCTTGCGGTAGAACTCGACCGCCTCTTCGCAGCGGCCGTCGAAGAACAGATAGGGTTGGACTTGCATTGTGCGTCTCCTTTTTGGGGGCGGGATGAAATTTGTCAAAAACTTGCAGGTGGGGGTTCAGCGCTTCGCGGCCTTCGTCCGCTGCTCGGTTTGCGCGCGTAAGCGCTCCTCCTGCTCCCGGAGCTCAGGCGTGAAGGCCGCGCCAAAATCCTCCGCCTCGAACACCTGACGGATTTCGATCTCGCATTCTCCGTCATGCGGATTTGGGCAGCGCTTGACCCACTCGATCGCTTCTTCTTTCGACTTTACTTGCCACAGCCAGAAGCCCGCGACCAGGTCCTTCGTCTCGGCGAAGGGGCCGTCGATCACGATCACGCTGCGCTTGTCTCCGGAGTATTTTACGCGCGCGCCTTTGGAGGTCGGATGCAAGCCCTCGGCTGCGAGCAGCACGCCGGCTTTCGCCAGCTCCTCGTTAAACTTGCCCATGGCGGCGAGGAGCTGCTCGCTCGGCATGACGCCGGCTTCCGAGTCCTTTGTGGCCTTGACCAGAATCATGAATTTCATCGACTTTTCTCCGTTTCCTCTTCGTTATGTAAAATTGCCGGTTAACCCATCGTCGCTAAATGCTCTGCGAGACGTTCCAGAGTTTGTTTTCCGCCCTCGACGGCGCCATACTTTTCGGCCACCCGGTCGCGTTCCGCGGCCGACGGGAAGAGCATCCGCATGGTGAGCTTGGTTTTTCCGTCGTGTTCTTCGAAGGTTACCGTTACGCGGGACTGCACGGGCTCGACATCTTCACCCCCGGGATGGCTGTAGACCAGCCGTTCGGGTTTCACGATCTCTTCGTAGACGATTCGATTCTCATAATCGACGCCGTCGGGGCCGTGCATGACGAACCGCCACACGCCGCCTGGCCGCACGTCGATTGCGCGAATGGTGACGGAGAAACCGTTTGGCCCGAACCATTGCACCAGGTGTTTTGGGTTGGTCCACGCCTCAAAGACGAGCTCACGCGGCGCGTCGATGACGCGGGTGGTGACAATCGTCCGCGCGTCCTGGCCGGCGCCGGGGCTATTTCTTGCGTCCATGCTTCTTCTTCTCCTTGGCTTGAAGTTTCTTGAGATAATTGTCCAGCCGGTCGAGGCGGGCATCCCAGAGGCGGCGATACTCTTCAAGCCAGTCGTCGACGTGCTTGAGGGCGGCCGGCTCGATCCGGCAGGGCCGCCATTGCGCCTCGCGGCCGCGCGCAATGAGACCGGCGCGCTCCAAAACCTTGAGGTGCTTCGAGACAGCGGGCAGGCTCATTTCGAAGGGCTCGGCCAGCTCGGTCACCGATGTTTCGCCCAAGGCGAGCCGCGAGAGGATCGCGCGGCGGGTCGGGTCGGCGAGAGCCGCGAGGGTGGTGCTGAGGCGATCGGGCGACATCCTGTATATAAACCTATGGTTAAATAACCGTTCGGTTGAATACAGGAGAAAGCTCCTTTGTCAAGCGAGGCGCGCGGCTAGCCGACAACGGGCAAGTTCCTGCGTGACGATGCCGCCAGAGCCCACTTGGTTCTCGCACGCGGCGAAAATAGTCCCGGCGCACGCCGCGAACGCGATCCATCTCGCCGGAACGCGCGCGATTGCCTCGCCGGCTTGCGCGGCAAAGCCCCATCGAAGCCGGAATCAAGCCTAATGGACTTGGCACAATGCCGCAATTCCTTTTAGATGGATATGAATAGATTATTAAAATTGCATTATATAATAGATATATACTCAACTACTCTACAAACGTTTGAATATTACGTAGCTTGGCCGTGCAAATATATGGCCGTTTTTTCATCACATATTCCATGCAAGGACATCTCGGCTCGGACGTGCGAGGTTAACGATGCCATCCAATGGAGTGTGAATATTGAAGGATATTATCATTGTCACTATTGCGTTCATCGCCTTTGGCGGTGCCGCGCAGGCTCAAAGCTGGACAGGCAAAGCCTCTTACTACCGCGGACGCGGCCGAATGACCTGCGCGCATCGTTCGCTGCCTTTCGGAACCCATGTCCTTGTGACCAATCTCTCCAACAACCGCTCGGCGGTGCTGGTGGTCAACGACCGGGGGCCGTTCATCGAGGGCAGAATCATCGATATCTCGACTGGCGCCGCCGGCATTCTCGGTTTTCGCCGGGCCGGCGTGGCGCGAGTTACCGTCGAAACCGTCGCGGACTAGCACCCGCGCAAGCGCTCCGCGCCGGAAACGTCCAACATAACAATAACTTTCGCTGCGCAAACCAAGCTTTGGCGCGCCGTCTCGCGGCCGGGAAACCTTCGCCGTGGCCCCGTTGCACCGGCGTCACAATACGAGCGGACCGAGATCGCCGACGGCGGCCGTCCCCGGCAACAGCCCCCGTGCCCGGGCCGCGATTTTGCAATCGGTCCCGCTGCCGCTGATCTCGAAGAGGTGGTATCCGGCGCGATAAACCGGCGTCCCGCGCATGACGGAGGCCGATGGCACGCCGACAACCGGCACGATCCCTTTTGGACCTTCCATCCGCGCCAGGGAAAGCCTGTGGTTATGGCCGTGCACGACAAGCTCGGCGCCCGCGCGGCGGATCAGAGCAGCGAGGCCCCCTGCGTCTACGAGCCCGCGCCCGAGCTGCGAGGCTGTGATTTGCGGCGGATGGTGCAGCATCACGACACGGACGAGCCCGCGCCTGCCGGTTTCGACAAGAAGCCTCTCGGCGGCTTGTCGTTGGCGGCGGCCCAAATATCCCGCCGCAATGAACAACGGCGTGGGAACCCCCGATGACAAGCCGACCAAGGCAACCTCGCCGCGGATCCGCAGATAAGGGAATCTCTCGCCGCCGCTCGCCTCCCCTGTGGTCCAGGGCGCGAAGGTGCCTGCGAGATAAGGCAACGAGCCGCGCACATAGGCGTCGTGATTGCCGGGCACGAAACTCACGTCCTCGGGCGCGCCCAAGGTTTCGAGCCAGTGCCGGGCGAGCTGGAACTCCGCCGGCAGACCGAGGTTCGAGATGTCCCCGGTCATCGCGACGTGGTTTGGATGATGTGCCTTCATGTCCGTGACGATTTGCTCGAGTACCGCCATGTCATGGATGCGCGAGCGGGAGCGCGTCCAGTTCAAATAGCCGGTGACACGTTTGCCGATTAGCTCGCGCCGGCGGGGACGCGGCAAGGGTCCGATGTGCGGGTCGGACAAATGGGCAAGAAGAAATTTCATGCGGGCCATTCCGTCCGCTCCGCGTGGCGCGTCAAGCGGCGCCAATGAGAACAAATGAGAGTAGCTGTCGCCCACACAATGGCGCGCGCCAACACGATTTGCAACACGGCCCGCGAGAAGGCCGCTACGTATCTCGCGCGAGCGAATTCTGTCGTCAGAAGTTTGAAGAAGACGGCGCCTCCGGCGGTCCCGGTGGCGATCCAAACTGAATTTGCCGCCGCGCAGGTCGGAACGGCGCGCCGCAAGGTCCGGGGGACGCGGTCCATAGCGGCGGCCGGTAAACATGAATTGACTGTCGCCAAACATCCGTTCGTCTAAGTTCGGCGATTACGGGAAATCGTTGCAAACTCGGCGGTCCGCTCATGGCTTTCTCCAATCGCTCGATCCTCGTTGCCTGCGCGCGTACGGCGATGGTTGTGGTTGGTTGCTGCAATCTTGGAGCCGGGCCGTTCAGTTCCCGCACGATCGATTATGTCGCCGAGCTTTTCACGAGCCAAGGTTGTTCCTCATGCCCGCCTGCCGACCAATGGCTCACGTCGATCGCGCGTGCCCCCGGTGTTGTCGCGGTTTCCTTCCACGTGGATTACTGGGACTACATCGGCTGGCGGGATACGCTCGCGTCCCCGGCCTTCACCGCGCGTCAGAAGGCTTATGCGGCGGCGCATGGCGAGGGAAATGTCTATACCCCGCAAGCAATTGTGAATGGGCTGGCCGGCGCGGCCGGCGGCGACAGCACTGAAATCGAGCAGGCGATTAAGGCAATCAAGGAGCTCGATGGCGCGCTGACCGTGCGGATGCGCCTGTCCGAGACTAGCGGCCATTTTGCGGTCGAGGTCGCCGAGGGCGGCGGCGGCCCGGCGGGTGTTTTCGCGCTGCGGGTTGCGCGCGCCAGCACGGTTCAAATCCTGCGTGGCGAAAATGCCGGGCGCAGCGTAACCTATACGAATGTCGTCCGCGCGATCGACAAGCTCGGCGATTGGACGGGCCGGACCGCGACCTTCGATATGCCGGATGCGGCACACGAGGGCGAAGGCTTTGTCGTGCTGGTGCAGAAGGGCACGCCGGAGCAGCCGGGCGCCATTCTTGCCGCCGCGAAAACCGAAGGTCTTTGAGGCACATGGTCGTGAAAAACGGCTATCGTCGGCGTGCGGATCTTTTCTGAGAGCCTCCAAATTTCCCGCGATCGGCCGCTACGATGCCTTTCGCCTGCCGCGCTCACGGCATATAGAGGAGGCAATGCCGCTTATCTTTTCGCGCCAGGCGGCCAGGAGTATCGACACGCCATGTCTCGCCAAATTTTTCGCGGTTTCGCCGTAGTCTCAGCCCTCGCCTTCGCGGCCGCGTTGGCCTGCACCGGCCCCGCCTCCTCCAAGACCAAGCCCAAGGCGGCAAAGCCAGCGGCGAAAGCCGAACCATCCGGCGTCCCGAGCGCGGACACGACAAAGTTCGGGAAGCCCTCGAAACTGGCGAGTTACGGCGACTGGGGAGTGTTTCTCGCGGAGGGCGAAAAGTCCAAGACCTGCTACGCGCTGGCGACGCCCAAGGACAGGGCTCCCGCCGGATTGAAACGCGATCCCGCCTATGTCTTCATCTCCAACCGGCCGGGCGAGAATGTGCGCGAGGAGTTTTCCGTCATCATGGGATTTCCGATGAAGGAGGCCGGCGCGCGCGCCGAAATCGCCGGGTCCGGCTTCGATCTCATTGCCACGGGCGCCAGCGCCTGGATTAAGAACCAGGCCGAGGAAGCTAAATTCGTCGATGCCTTGAAAAAGGGCTCGAAACTCATCGTCAAGGCTGCCTCGCTGAGAGGTCACGTGACGACCGACGGTTATTCCCTCAATGGCCTGTCGCAAGCTCTCGACCGAGTCGAGAAAGAATGCCCTTGAGACGGGGCTTGCCGGCTTGCCCGGCCTTTTTGACCCCTTCCGCCACGTCGGGGTGCATGCGCGTTACCGCGGTGCGATTTGTTCCGTTTGTAGCTACAATGTAGTTACAAGGGGTATATGACATGACAACCGATACGACTGTACGAGCAAGAATTGACAAGCGGGTAAAAGCGGAAGCTGCCCACGTTCTCGAAGACATGGGTCTGTCGGTTTCCGACGCCATCCGCATGATGTTGATCCGCGTCGCCGCTGAAAAGGCCCTGCCTTTCGAGGTTAAGGCGCCGAACGCCGTCACCGCCCGGACGCTGCGCAAGGCTGACCGGGGCGAGGATTTGGTGCGATCCAAGGATGCTGCCGACCTGTTCGGCAAGCTTGGGATTCAATGCGGACGCCGGTTCATACCGGGCAGTTCCGCCGCGACACAAGCCGAGCCAAAAGGCGGGGCAAGGACATGTCGAAGTTGCGCGAGGTGTTGCGCCTGCTGATTGCCGCCGAGCCGCTTCCGCCGCGCTTACAGGATTATCCCCTGACGGGCGATTTTGGCGGATACCGCAATTGCCACATTGAGCCGGACTGGCTGCTTCTCTACAAGATCGACGGCAACGATCTTATTCTGGCTCGCACCGGCACCCATGCGGATTTGTTCAGATGCTGAAATTCGGCTCTAACGGCCAGTATATTTCCGCCGGGCGTCACAGATTCTGGCATATTGCGCCGCTGACTATCGCTGCGTCCCATGAATCGTATCTGAAGGATTTTTCGGCCTCCTTTTGTCAGGCTGACGAGGCCATCCTTTCAATCACGAAAGGAGATTCGTTATGAGCAGCAAAGACATTCTCAACAAGATCGCCAACCTACCGGTAGGCCCGTTAGACATTCCCTCGTTCCCCCACCCGAACTGATCGGCTTTTGCGTGCGCGTGGAGCGCGGTCTTCGGCAATGGAAGCGAAGTACATTGGCCGATTTTGCGTGCGTCTCGGTTTCAACAATCGAGCGCGTTGAGCGTGGCGAAAAGGTCAGTGAGGAGGCTCTTGATCGCATTGCTCGGGGATTCGGGCGCGAACCCGGATACTTTACCGCGCCCCGTTGCCGTCTTGCTCCTGAACAAGCGGCGGCCAGTTTCGTTGAGGAATTTGGGCAAATGGAGGCCGTCGCTGTCGCCCCGATGAAAACACATCGTCAGGTACGAGAAGCAGCGAGCTGTCATACGTTCCTCATACACCGGCCGGATGTCCCGGAAGTGTACTACGCCGACCTTGCCAATCTTACCGAGTGGCTGGACCTCGCTTGCTTTGTTCTCTCGACGAAGATCGAGAGAACGTCAGCCCCTGAAAGGAGAAGGCGTGACCTCTATAGCGACATCCTCGGCTGCATTCGCGAAATCGAAAAGCGTGGTCTTACGGTCCTGTCAGGAGTGATGAACGCTCCACAGGAGGGCATTCCCGACTGGAAAGTCGCTGTCATTTCCGTGACACCCAAGCTTTCCGATCCCGGTGCATCCAAGCGCAGACTCATCTTTGTCGATCGCCGCCTTGTCGCCTTACCGCCCTTGCGGACCCAGTGAGCCTGATAAGCCCCGGTCATCATTGGCCGGGTTTTTTTGGTGGATAAACCCGGTGCATAATTGACCTCGGCTGCCTCCGGGAGGAAAGCCATGTCTGGAAAAACCTATCCAGTCGCTCCCGGCTGGATGACACGCGCCTATATCGACAATGCGAAATACCTCGAACTCTATGCGTGGTCGGTCGCCGATCCCGAGTCCTTCTGGGCCGAGCAAGCGCGCCGCATCGATTGGATCAAACCCTTCGGCAGCGTGAAAAATACGTCCTTCAGGCCGGACTCCGTCTCGATCAAATGGTTCGAGGACGGAACCACCAATGTTGCGCAAAATTGTATCGACCGGCATCTGCCCCGGCTCGCGAACCATACCGCGATCATCTGGGAAGGCGACGACCCGAAGGATTCGAAGCATATCGCCTATCAAGAACTGCACGACGAAGTTTGCCGTCTCGCCAACGTCCTCAAGGCGCATGGCGTCACGAAGGGCGACACGGTCACGATCTATCTGCCGATGATTCCCGAGGCGGCCTATGCGATGCTTGCCTGCGCGCGGATCGGCGCGATCCATTCGGTTGTTTTCGGCGGTTTTTCCGCCGAGTCGCTCGCCGGACGGATCGAGGATTGCCGCTCGAAACTTCTCATCACCGCCGATGAAGGGCGGCGCGGCGGCCGCAAGACGCCGCTTAAGGCGCACGCCGACGAGGCCGCGGCGAAAACCGCCGGAATTGTCGAGACTATGCTCGTCGTTAAGCACACCGGCGGTGCCGTCGCGTGGGTGGACGGCCGCGACGTCTGGTACCACGAGGCCGCGGCCCAAGCGGCGAGCGAGTGCCCTTGCGCCGAGATGAACGCGGAAGACCCTCTGTTCATCCTCTATACGTCGGGCTCGACCGGCGCGCCGAAGGGCGTGGTGCATACAACGGCGGGCTACCTCGTCTTTGCGGCGATGACGCATCAATATGTTTTCGATTATCGCGAAGGCGATATTTTTTGGTGCACCGCCGATGTCGGCTGGGTTACTGGGCACAGCTACATCGTCTACGGTCCGCTCACCAACGGCGCGACGACGCTGATGTTCGAAGGCATTCCAACCTACCCCAGCGTGTCGCGCTTTTGGGAGGTTGTCGACAAGCATCGGGTCAATATTTTTTATACCGCGCCGACCGCGATCCGCGCACTGATGCGCGCCGGCGACGCGCCGGTCAAGGCAACGAGCCGCGCCTCGTTGCGGCTTCTCGGTACGGTCGGCGAGCCGATCAATCCGGAAGCCTGGGAATGGTATTACCATGTCGTGGGGGACGGGCGCTGCCCGATCGTCGATACCTGGTGGCAAACCGAGACCGGCGGCATTCTCATTTCACCGCTGCCCGGCGCGACGGAGCTGAAGCCCGGCTCGGCGGCGCGGCCTTTCTTCGGAATAAAGCCGGAGGTGGTGGATGCCGCAGGAACCGTCCTCGAAGGCGCCTGCTCGGGCAATCTTGTCTTGGCCGATTCCTGGCCAGGCCAAATGCGCACGATCCATGGCGACCACGCGCGCTTCGTGCGGACCTATTTTTCGGCCTATCCCGGCAAATATTTCACCGGCGATGGCTGCCGCCGCGACGCGGACGGCTATTATTGGATCACCGGCCGGGTCGACGATGTCATCAACGTCTCCGGTCACCGGCTTGGCACGGCGGAGGTGGAGAGCTCCCTCGCCGCGCATGAAAAGGTCGCCGAAGCCGCGGTCGTCGGCTATCCGCACGACATCAAGGGCCAGGGCATCTATGCCTATGTCACCTTGATGACCGGGATCGAGGAGAGTGAGGAACTCCGCGCCGATCTCGTCGCCTGGGTGCGCAAGGATATCGGCGCGATCGCCAGCCCCGACATCGTTCATTTCGCACCCGGGTTGCCAAAAACCCGTTCCGGCAAAATCATGCGCCGCATTCTGCGCAAGATCGCCGGAAAGGAATTTCACGCGCTCGGCGATGTTTCCACCTTGGCCGATCCCGCGGTTGTCGAGGATTTGATCCGCAACCGGACCGATTGAACTACGCTTAGGGGGTGTCACCGGAACGTTGCTTAGAAACCACATTTTAACCACCGCCGGAGATTGTCGCGCCGACCGAACGTAGCCTTTTACATTTTTGAACCAAGGCTCGGCTTAACTGAGCTCACGCGGGTTCATTTAGGGTTCGATCGACACGTCGATGAATAGGCAGAGCATTAGCCTTGGCGGCATTATTTGTAAGATTCGGGTTGGTATCGCTCTTTTCGCGGGCTTGGCAGTTTGGGCGGCGGCAGGAGAGGCGGGCGGGCGCGAATTTGTCGCGTTTTCGCCAACCTATCCGGCTGGCACCATTATTATCAAGCAAAGCGAGCGCAGGCTCTATTTTACGATGGGAGCCGGGAGCGCCGTGCGCTATCCGATCGCGATTGGCCGGGCGGGCGAGGCTTGGCAGGGCGAAACCTTTGTGGAAGGCAAGTTCGTCTCGCCCGCATGGTCGGCGCCCTGGGCCGTTCTGCGCGACCATCCGGAGCTTTCCAGGGTTATCCCCGGCGGCTCGCCGCGCAACCCAATGGGCGCCGCCGCGATCACCCTGAACCTTTCCGAGGTCGCGATCCACGGAACCACGGTAAATATGCGCAAATCCGTCGGAACCGCCGCTTCCTACGGGTGCATCAGGATGTATAATGAAGACGTGATGGACCTTTTCCATCGCGTCGGGGTTGGGACGCCGGTCGTGGCCATTCCATAAGACACTCCATAAGACGCCTTTATTTCGATCGCGGATTGGTCTAACCAATTCTTCCGGCCGGGATATTTCGCGCTCGCGCTGATATCCGGCGCGCTGCCTGTTCAATTGGGCGGCTTGGCGGGATTGCCGGCTAGTTGGGTTCGGCGTAGAGTTGCTTGCGCGTGGTCCATGAGTTGCGAGAGCCTACCCGCATCGCCGCCGCGCGCGCCGCGTGTGCCTGTTGCTCATTTGCAAGGAGTCATCGGTGGAAGCAAAGGCCCTCGATCGTACCGAGCTCACCAACCAGATCATCGACGTGATCGTCAAGGAAGGAATGGTTGACCGCGAGAAAGCCACTTTGGATGCGACGATCGAAAGCCTCGATCTGAAATCGATCGACATCGTGATGATTTTGACGGCCATCGAGGAAAAATTCGACGTCTATATTCCAATGGATGGCCCTTTCCACGAGGCTAGGAACATCGGCGATTTGGTCGACGCCATCGCCGCCTATATCGGCAAAGAAAAAAGCTGAATGCCTGACGCGCGGCGAATCGTCGTCACCGGCATGGGAGCTGTCTCTGCCGCGGGCATTGGCGCACCGGCTCTCTGGCACGCCGCGCGCGATGGCCGTTCATGTGTCGGCGAAGCGCGCTTCGTGCGTCCCTACCGGGGCCGCATCAGGATTGCCGCCCAAGTCCAGGATTTCGATCCGGCATCCTATCTCACCGCGATCGAATTGCCGTTCTGCGATCCCGTCACGCAATATTTGCTGGTGGCCGCCGACGAGGCGATCGCCCAGGCTGGGCTAGCGTCCGCCAGACCCTTGGGTCCGCGCACCGCCACAATCGTCGGCACCGGCATTGGCGGCATGCACACTATAGAAAACGGACTATATATAACACTGGTCGAGCAGGGGCGTCTGGAGCCCTTGATGATCCCGCGTTTGATCCCTAGCGCCGCTCCCTCCCAGGCGAGCATTCGCTATGGAGCGACCGGGCCATGCTTCGCGGTGGCGAGCGCCTGCTCCTCGGCGACCCAGGCCATCGGAATGGGCGCGCATCTCATTCGCTCCGGGCTCATAGATCGCGCTGTCGTCGGCGGAACCGAGGACTGCATCACCAATAGCACGATGCTGGCCTGGGAAGTGCTTCGGGTGCTCACCCCGGATGCCTGCCGGCCTTTTTCCAAGGGCCGCAACGGCATGGTCATTGGCGCGGGCGCCGCTGTGTTCATTCTCGAAGAAGCGGAGCTTGCCCGCGCCCGCGGCGCCGAAGCGCTCGCCGAAATCGCCGGCTACGGAACCTCGGCCGACGCCAAAGATCCCGTGCGTCCCGATGCGCAAGGAGCGGCCGCCTGTATGCGCTATGCGTTGGCTGACGCCTGCGTCGATGGCGGGGCAATCGATTACGTCAATGCGCATGGCACCGGGACGACCGCCAATGACGCCACGGAATCGGAGGCGCTAAGGCTTGTCTTCGGCAGTCGCCTCTTGAATCTGCCAGTGTCCTCGACAAAACCCATCCATGGACATGCGCTGGGCGCCGCCGGCGCGCTCGAACTTGTCGTGACGATCGGAGCGATTCGCGAGAATGTCGCGCCGCCAACCATCAACTGGCGCGAGGCCGACGCCAAATGCCCCGTCGATGCCGTGCCAAATATAGCGCGTCCCATGCCGATCCGGACCGCGCTGACCAATTCCTTCGCTTTCGGCGGCATCAACGCCAGCCTCGTCGTGCGGCGCGCGGCATGAACGCGCGGGGTCACGCACAACCTGTTGGCTCGGACTTTGCGCCGGAGTCGGGCGCGGATACGCTAATTCGTTTGCCGCCAATCCGGGTCCGGACCGGAGCAGGCGAGGTTGCCGGATTTTTGCGCGAGACTGGAGGCGCCCGGACAGGCGGCTTTGTCCCTCTTACTTTTCCGGTTCGTTGGCTGGCGCTTCCAGCCGTCCGCGGCTTGATCTTGCAATTGATCGGCGGCCAAGGTTTTCTGCCGGTTCAAGAGGGCCAAAGCTTTGCCTACGAACATGAGCTGCGAATCGAAACCGATTACGTCCTCGACATCGAGGCGCGCCGCGCCGCAAAGCCGCCGCGATTGATTTTAAGAATGGCTGTTTCGACCGGGCAAGGGGAGATTTGCGCGCATCTCGAAACCGTGCTGCGCATCGTGCCGCTTAATTTGGAGCCGGCATCATGATCGAAGCCGGAACGGAGCCGATGCCGCCGGATTGGCCAAAGGCCGGGGACGAAATCCGCGCGCAAAACTTCGGGCCTTTTACTCGGGAAGCGCTCGCGCGATATGCGGCCGTTTCCGGCGACGACAATCCTCTGCATCTCGAACCCCATGCCGCCAGGGCGGCCGGGCTTGCGGGGATGCCTGTCCATGGAATGCTGATTTTCTCCTGTTTCGAACCATTGATCATGCGGTGGCGGCGCGATCTTTTCATCGCGCGGCTATCGGGCAAGTTTCTGCGGCCGGTGCTGGCCGGCGAAGGCATCCGCGTGTCCGGCCGGGTCATGCGCAGGCAGGACGGTTCAAGACCGGAGCTCATTCTGAGGCTGACCGCACGCGGTCCAAAAAACGATCTTGCGATTGTGGGGGAAGCGACGGTTTTGTACGAAATTCCCGGTCCGCTTGGCTGAGATGCGGCCGAAAACGATCCTCATTACCGGGGCATCGAGCGGTATTGGCCGGGCGCTTGCCTTTGTTTACGCGCGCGATGGGATATCCTTGTCTCTTGTCGGGCGCGACCGCGAACGGCTGGAGGATACCGCCGCCGCCGCCCGCGCGCGAGGCGCCGAAGTCAGCATCGGCCAATTGGATGTGCGCGATCGAGATACGATGGCGCATTGGATCATCGCGGAGGACACGCGCCGGCCGTTCGACCTCGTCATCGCCAACGCGGGCATCACGACCGGCTTGGCGCCGGGAGACCTCACTGAGAACCCGAGCGCGGTTCGCACCATTGTCGGGGTCAATCTTATCGGCGTCTTGAATACGGTTGAACCGTTGATCGCGCCGATGTGCGCGCGCGGAGCCGGCCAAATTGCCTTCGTCGGCTCGATCGCGGGCTTACGCGGCTTGCCATACGCGCCGTCCTATTGCGCGACCAAGGCGGCGGTCCATGCTTATAGCGAGTCCTTGCGCGGCCGCCTCGAGGCCCGAGGCGTTCGCGTCAGTCTTATCATCCCCGGCTTTGTGAAGACCCCGTTGAACGACAGCATCGACGCCATGAAGCCGCTCGAAATCTCCGGCACCGACGCCGCCATCCTCATTCAACGCGGTCTCGAACGCGGCAGGGCGGTTATTGCTTTTCCAAGGTCCCTCTATCTGTTGGCGCGCCTCGCCCGCCTCCTGCCGGCCCGGCTCATGGATAAAGTCATGGCGCGTTTTCAGGTTAACGTTCCGGAAACCCAAGAGCGTATTCGTTAACGATTTCTTATGTCTTGCCCCGTCCGCCGGAAGCTCCGTCGCGCGGCCGAATAGTTAAACTTCTACAACCTTTCAAATTCTGCAACAAACTGTTGCAATTTGTTTGTTGTAGGAGTCAGAGTTTTCGGATTCAATGCTTGCGAAGTGTCCGTTCTTACGGCTTCTATAAGCGTCCGGTTGCTTGCACGAAGAAGCGCGGCCGGCGCGAAAGACTGTCCGGGCAAAACGGCCGTTCCAAGCGATAAAGATGCATGGCAATGCGCGGGGGTAGCGGACCGGAAGCAGCCGTGTCGCGGGGGCTTTGCTATTGGTTTTCGTCGATCTTATCCGAATTTTGTGCGAGACCGGCTTGCTCGCCGCAGCCTGCGGGCTTCTATTTGTTGGCGTCGGCTTTCTCGTTCTCATCGGCATCAATATTTTTGAGCAAGCGACCGGCAGGCTGCTCTGCAAGCCGCTTCCGGCACCGGTGGTTAGCGAGGCCAGACTTCCCCATGTCCTCGTGCAAATCCCGGTTTTCAACGAACCCGCAATGGTCGCGGACAGCTTGCGATCCGCGGCGGCCCTAGATTGGCCCCGCGAAAAGCTGCATTTCCAACTTCTCGACGACAGCACCGACGAGACGACCGCGATTGCCAACGCTGTCGTTTGGGAGCTGCGCCGGCAAGGCTACGATATTTCGCACCTTCGCCGCGCGGGGCGGCCGGGCTACAAGGCGGGCGCCTTGGCTGCTGGCCTCGCAAACTCGAATGCCCCTTATGTCGCCATTCTCGATGCCGATTTCCGGCCGCCGGCGAATTGGTTGCGGGCGATCGTCCCGGCCTTGATCGCCGATCCAAGCGCGAGCTTTGTGCAATCGCGTTGCGAATTTTCAAATTACCGGACGAATTGGCTGACCCGCGCGCAAGGTCTGATGTTCGACGCCCATTTCGTCATGGAGCAGGCGACGCGCTATCGCGTCGGCTGGCTGTTTCAATTCAACGGCACCGGCGGGGTCTGGCGCCGCGCGGCGATCGTGGCGGCCGGCGGGTGGTCGGGCGACTCGCTCTGCGAGGATCTCGATCTCACGGTGCGCGCCGAAATCGCTGGATGGCATGGACTTTTTTCGATGGATCCCCCTGTGCCTGGGCTTGTCCCCGAAAAGGTTTCGCATTGGCAGGTCCAACAGCGACGCTGGTCGAACGGCTTTGTGCAGGTCGCCCGCATGCTACTCGCCGCGGTCTGGATGGCCAACTGGCCGGTTTGGCGAAAGCTGCCGGCGAGTTTTCTCATTCTAATCCAGACGTTTTATCCTTGCGTTGCGCTCGCATGCCTTTCCTTGGCTCTATGCGCGATCATCCGGGGCGGCGATCTCGCCCCCTATCTGCCCATCATCGCAACAATTGCGGCCTTGGTCCTGCTCATCGGCATAGGGATGACGCTTGTCCCCTACATTATTTTGCGGCGAGGCTCGTTTTGGCGCTATCTCGCGACGCTCGCTTCCCTGCCCCCGCTGATGATTTACGTCAGCCTCTCCAACGCGCCGTCGATCCTAAAGACCGTTTTCGGGGCGACCGAGACCTGGAAGCGCACGCCTAAGGCGGCGCCCCTCGCCGACGTTTCGCCGTCTACGGATCGGCTCAACGAGGTCTGATATTCGGCGCGGCGTTGCTGCGATCGACTCGCGTGTACAAAGTGAATTGCGGGTCGAAGATGAACTTGAGCAACAGCCCGCTCCACGATTTATGCGTCTTGAGTCCGGCGTAAAATTCCGGCGCCATTTGCTTCAGCCGTGGCAATCGCGACCAAGGCACGTCGGGAAAATCATGGTGTTCGTTGTGATACCCGATGTTGAGCGCGACGAGGTTCAACGGACCGTAATAATCAAACGTTTCCTGGGCCGGATCGGAGGTAAAATGCTCCTGGAGCCAACGCGCGCCGAGCGGATGCAAGCCTCCGACCGAAAACCAGAAGGACGCGAAAAGATATAGAAGCGCATTCGGGCCGAAGCAGGCTAACACGGCAAGATCGTAGAGGAAAACGCAACCGCCATTGACGAATGTCCACCGGCTCCACATCGGCACGGAGCCTTTCAGACGGCCGAGGCGGGTAAGCTGGAAGACCGGAAAAAGAAACATCCATGCCGCCTTGCCAACAGCGCTTCCGCCAAACAGACGCGCTTCCCAATGACTCGGGAGATCTGCGTCGTAATCGTAATCGCCGAGATGCGAATGGTGCTTCATGTGATAGCAGCGAAATCCCATTGCGGTCGGACAAGTGTTTGGCAGATCGGCGAGGATCGCGGCCCATTTGTTCAGGACATTGGATTTGAAGATGCAATTATGGGTCGCGTCGTGGATGACGACGAACATTGCGTGATTGGCGAAGGCGCCGATGCAAAAGGCGGCGGTCAAGGCCGCCCACCAATATGTAAGCCCGAAATAACCAAAGAGCGCGGCGATCGAGGTCTGTCCGGCGACGACGGCGAGAGTGATCGCCGCCGTCCTCCGGTCGTGGCCGATAAGACCGGCGGCTTCCGGATGCGCCGCTAAAATGGCGCGGCGGCGCGGCGGATGCGGACGCTTTTCCGGCGTCGCGATGAAGCTTGCGTTCGCCGCCCCGCGTTCCATGCGGGCGGGTCCGGCATCTATTGAATCCAGCCCCATGTGCCGATCGTCCTCAAGTAATTCATAATGTCATGTTCCGCGAGCGCGGAATTGCTTCGCGGCCAAGATCATGCGAGCATAAAGCGTTCAGCGCTCTAGAATCAAGCCGCGAGATTTTTCTCGTAGATTCGATGCACCTTGTCGATCTGCGCGCCGGAGCGTTCGATTGCATGCCGCATACCAACATTGTCTTCCAAAACCCAGCCGAATTCAACATGTCGAATCGGGCTCGTTATGCTGCGGTGGCGCATTTCCTCGATGAAAGCCAGAATCACCGCGCCGCCGGCGGCCTTGCGATGCAAGGCGCGGCGGATGCCAAAAAGCGCGAGCCGCCCGGACGTAAAGGCGTGCTTCCTGATCCGCGAGACGACGCGCGGCAGGCCGAGAGGGAACAGACGGCCGCCGAGATCGGCGGTTACTTCATGCAGGTTCGGCAAGACAAGGCCGAACGCCTGCGGCACGCCGTCGAGTTCGATCATGAATCCGCCTTTCATGAATCCACCTTCGGACGGCACTACCCATTTGAGCGCGTCGGCACTCGACATGAACTCGTCGAGCGTAAAAGGAACAAAACCCCAATTTTCGCTCCACGCATCGTTGAATATGTCGACGATAGTCTCCGCTTCCTTGCCGAGATTCTTTAGATCGAGTTTTCTGATGTTGAGCCTTTTGCGCCATTCCGGCCGCTCAACAATGCTATGCTGCGTGACATGATCTTTCTCGCCGACGTCGTAGCGGTAGGAAATGACATCGCGCGCTTTGGTGTAACCTTGGCGCTCCAAGGCGACGCACAAATAAGCCGGATTCCACGGCACGAGGACCATAGGCGCCGCTTCGAACCCTTGGACGAGCAGTCCCATCTCGCTGTTGATGGAGGGTGAAAACGGCCCATGCGCAAGGGCGGCGCCGCGTTGGCGCAGCCAGTCTTCCGCGGCTCGCGTCAGGCCGGCGACGACGACGTCGTCGTCAATTGCATCGAGACAGCCAAATTGCGCCCGGGATGCGCCAAGCGGCGCATGGGCTTCGTCGTAGATCTGGGCGAAAATCCGGCCGGCAAGCTGGCCATTCTTGCGGGCAAGCCAGGCTGCCGATTGGACGAGCTTGAAATGCGGATTGAGCTTAGCCGCGAATAAGGTCCAGCGCTCGGCATCGAGAGGGGGGGCAAAGCCCGGGTGATCCTTATAGAGAAGGCGGGGCAGCCGGCAAAAGGCGAAAAAGTTTCGCAGCCCATTCGCCGGAACGATCTCTATCTTGCGCCCGGTCCCGCTCATCGAATTAGCCTTGCTTCTTTTCAAGCCTCCGGCGGCATGCGGCGGTACCGCCACCGCGGGTTCGAGCAAGCGCCGCGGCTCGATGCAAGAAACGCGAACCGAAACTTGGCGCCGCCGTCAGGTCGCCGCGCTCAACGAACGGGCCGGCGCCTCTCGCTGGCTTTCCTGCTTGGCCAACAGATCCGTCACGCCCCTCATCTCCGCCTCGGTGTGCAGCGCCGAAAGGAAAAAACGCAGACGCGGCTGGTCTTTCGGCACCCCGATTTGAATGATCGGCGGCACGTAATAGCCGTGATCCATCAGATGGCTGGAAGCCGCCAGAGTCTCAAGGCTGTCGGAAAAAAGGACAGGGACGACGCCACGCCCGATGGCGGGCCCCGTATCGAGCCCCGCGTCATGGGCGAGCTCCATGAAAAGGTCGGCATTTTGGCGCAACCGCTCAATCCGCCAAGTCTCTTCCTGCATCACTTGCAAGGCGGTCTCCGCCGCCGCCGTTATCACTGGCGATAGGCCGACGCTATAGACGAAGCCCGGCAGCGTATAGCGCAGCCATTCGATCACCGGCGCCTTGCCCGCGACGAACCCGCCGCAAGACGCCAGAGTCTTCGATAAAGTACCGATAATGAGGTCGATTTGTTGCGGATCGACACCAACGTGTTCCCAAAGCCCGCGTCCCTCGCTTCCCAGCACGCCGATCGAATGCGCCTCGTCGATCAACAGCCAAGCCTTGCGCCGCTCCTTGAGCTCGACAAGGCGGACGAGGTCGGCGATATCGCCATCCATGCTGTAGAGGCCTTCGGCGACGATGAGGGCGTTACGAGAATTGCCGCGCCTTTCACGCAAGAGAAAATCGAGGTGGTCAAGATCGTTGTGACGGAAAATAATTGTTTCGGCGGGGGTAGCCTTGGCCCCGCTAACGATGCTGTTATGCGACAGTTCGTCGATGAATAGCGCGTCGTGCGACCCCAGTATATGTGAAATCGTCGTCACATTGGTGAGATAGCCGCTGACCAGGGCAAGCGCCGCCTCGGCGCCGATAAATTTGGCGATGCTCGCCTCAAGGCGACGATGCGTCGATCGTTCGCCCCCGACGAGGCGGGAGCCGAGCGCGCCAATCCCCAAATTGTCCAGTGCCGCCGCCGCCGCGGCTTTAACCATGGGATGCGACGCAAGCCCCAGATAATCGTAATTGGCGAAACTGACGAAGCGCCGGCCATTTATCCCGGCTTCCCGCCGCAAACTGTCGATCGGCGCGAAAAACGGGTCGCCGCTGTCGAGGTAAGCCTTACCGGCGAGCCGGAAGCGCTTCGTGGCATATTCGGCGAGGCTGTTGAACTTTTGCACGATGCGTTCGGCGGTCCAGCTATTTTCACGAAACGATTGGAAAGTTCCGGCATCTTGGCGGCGGCATCTCGCGTACCGCTTCTTGGCAGTCCCGGATCGCACCGGTCCGATTTGAACGAATCGTGCATAGCATAAGCGCTGGAGGCAGCAAAAGGGGATCATCGCGCAAGGTCAAAAGACCATGGCCTTCGCCCTAGCGGAAATAAAAAAAGCTATTTCTTATCATAAACTTACAATCTATTTTCAATTCCGGTTACAAATCGTAACAAAGCCAAGTTCGCGGAGCGGCAAGCTCCGCGCAGGGAAATTGCGCGCTGCTTATGCGCGCAACGCGAATCAACGACTTGCTACCGGGCGGGAGCCGTTGCCGGCGCAACTCGCCGATGCCGGCGGACCATTGGCCGCTTTGGCGGGCTGAAAAGTACCTCAGGGATTCGCCGCGATGGGATCGAGGGCCGGCGTTCCGGCTTGCGCGGGCTGGTTCCGTTCGGCCGCCCGTGGCATGGCCGCGAGCATCCCGGCGATCGCCGATGCCGCATCAATGGCTATCGCCTTGCGACATTCTCCCCGCGCGTAGGCGAGCGGCTTGCCGAAGGCGAGATCGCACCGGATCGGCGCGCCTTTGAGAACGGACCAAAGGTGCGGGAGCAAGGTCGCATCGCCGAGCCATGCCGCCGCGGGCGACGAATAGCGGAGTGCGACAGGTTGCACGCAGACCGTCTCGATACCGCTCGCCGTGGCGAGAAGATCGCGCGCGGCGGCGAAATGCGAGCTATGAAATTTGCCAAGCGCCGCGCCGTCGCCGGTCGTGCCTTCCGGGAATAGCAGCACAGGGCGGCCCGCGAGCATTCGCTGCGCCATCGCCGCGTTGGCGGCGGGAATTGTCCTTCGCCGCTGGCGATCCACAAAAACGATTTCTTGCAGCCACGCGAAAGTGGAGATGACCGGCCATGTTTCGACTTCAAGCTTGGCGAGGAAGCAGACGGGCTCGACGCTGCAAAACACCAGTATGTCGAGCCACGAAACATGATTTGCGGCAATAAGACGAGGCCCTTGCGGCGGCGGGACGCGCTTCGCGGCGACGTCCAGGCGCAGCAGGGCGGCGAGCGTCCGGCCGAGGGCGGCGGGGAGCCACAGCCGTAGCGGCCAACGCCGGCGCAACGCGAGCCACTGCAAGGGCGCGAGGGACAAAAACAAGAGCAGGGCAAGAACGATCAGTATGGCGCGGAGATAAGCCATGTCTCACCGCAGGTTAACTTTGCGATTCGCGCCTTTTTAAAACGCTTAGGCTGCAGTTTGATGACGGCGCCGCCGCTTTTCATTCCCCGTCCTTTGCCTGTGGAGCTTGCCCTTCGTCATCAAAACCTTCGCGTCCGGCTTTTAGATTCGATCCATAGAGGTATGATCGAGATTCGCTGGCCGATGTGGAACCTTGCTACGCCCTCCGGTTTCGGCGGCGCCGTCCGGCACACCGCCGCCTTCATAAGACCGAACCGGATCGTGCGCGATCTTTCCGGCCTGCCCGCGGTACTTGGGCGTTTCGGCCCGTTTGAAGTCCGGCTGGCGACGACGAGCCGGGAAATCCGCAAGGCGCACCGACTGCGGTTCAAGGTTTTTTACGAAGAAGGCGCCGCTACGCCTCAACAACGCGCCGCGCTAACAAGGCGGGACATCTGTCCGTTCGACAAAATCTGCGATCATCTTCTCGTCATTGACAAAGATCAGCGCAATCGGTTCGGCCGCAAGAAGCCCAAAATCGTTGGGGTCTATCGTCTCCTTCGCGGCGATACCGCCGCGCGCCGCCAAGGCTTTTACAGCGCAACGGAATTCGATATCGCTCCATTGCTGGCCCGCCATCCCGGCAAGCGCTTTTTGGAACTCGGCCGCTCTTGCGTCCATCCGCAATATCGGTCGAAGCGCGTTATCGAGCTTTTGTGGCGCGGCCTTTGGGTCTATGCGAAGCATCATCGTATCGAGGAATGGCGCGTCCGCCCGCTTGCCGGGCGCGGCGTCGATATGGCGGTCCTGGACGCCAAGGCGATCGATGCGCGCAAGGGCGTAGCCGCGCTGCCTCCCCTGCTCAAGGCTTACCTGCGCGCCGGGGCAAAATTTGGCGACGGCGCGGTGATCGACGCGCAGTTCGGCACGACCGACGTCTTCACGATCATGCCGCTCAGCGACATGGAAGACCGCTATCTAAACTATTGGGCACCTCGAAAAATATTC
>QHBR01000076.1 GCA_003244015.1 Hyphomicrobiales bacterium
AAGTTGTCGTTGCGGCGTGAGCCCGACGTGCCAGCAGATTTTTCACGTGCCCAATTTTGCAACGTGACAGCGCCTCCGGCCTGGTTTCATGACCTCTACGTTCGGCGGCTATTGCATTTGCCCTGTGGGCAAGGTTGAAGCCGGCGCGTCGGTACCCGTGTTGCAACTTTATAAAAAGTTTATCGATTTTTTCCTGATGTTGCGGCTTCCACTGAAGGCCTTTCGCCTTCTGTCGAGGCAACCTCCAGCACCTGAATCAAAATTTCGATTAGTTCGCGGCAATCACGCTCCAAAAATCTTATAACTGTCATTTTGGTTTCCTTTTCGCCTTCGGCTTCGCGAGCCGGGCGCGCCGGTTCTTTAGAACCGCTAGCTCGTTCTGATCATGAGCGCGCCTCAGTTGCTTCATTGCCCTGTTTGGACTGGGCTTCTCGTGGTCCGACTCCGGCGTAATCTCTGTCTGACGGATATCAATCTGACGCGTGAGATCGGCAACCGTCTCCGAAAGCTTCTTGAGCCTGATGCCGGGCTGCTCGCCATTCGTGAATTCGACTCCGGCCTTTTCGAGGGCGGCTCGCACAGCCGCCACATTGTTGGTTAGGCCAGAAGCCGGACCATCGCTGGCCTCCATCCGCTTCAAAGTGGGCACGGAAATTTTGGCCTTTTTCGCGAGCTCGGCCTGGGTCAGTCCTACGAAGGCGCGAGCGGCGGCAACCTGCCGCCCCACGATTGAATGATCCATAAGAATAAAAATGATCCTATTGGCTTGACGCGGACGCGATTTGGTCTAAAGTATCACAGTGAGCTATGAGGATCAACTCGCGCCATCGAACATAGAAAGGAAATCCACATGGCAAAAGCACTTCAAAAACATGTCGCCCGGCGGCAAGACCAGACCTTCGCCGATTGGCGGTGACGCCGAGCGCGCTGAGAAGAGCGACCGTCAGGAGAATTCTTACCGGTATCATTATTTGGTCCGATCTATGGGAAACGTTTACTCGGCGGCAAAGCTCGAAGGCCGACCTGCCGGAAGTGACCGACAGAGTTCATGGTAGCGCCTTGCCGCGCGTATTCCACTGGACCCAGGCGACGCAACGCAAGCGCCGTCTGATCCAGCTGTCGAGAGATTGCAACTCACGCCACTGGCTGAAGCCGACGTAGTTAGCCCATCCCCGAAGATATGGGACCAGCTCACCGATCATCCGTTCCAGGGCGACGCCTCTGTACCGGCCGGTCAATTCCCGGACTCCGTCGGAACTAGAGAATGGACACAGGTCAGGATTTAGGGCGGTTGGTATAAGGCATTCTTGCCTGAAGGGAGAGGCGCCGCTCCGGCGTCCGTCGCTTCCCGGCTGCCTCCTTCGCCCGGAGGTAGCGGGCGTACCAGGCGGCCGCCTTGAGGTTCATGACCGGTCCGTCGGCGCCGCCGAAGCCGATCCATCGCGGGGCCGCGATCTCTTCGCGAAAGAGCTTCGCCGCGCGCGCCGCCATTTGCCTCGGCGTGAGAATCGAAAGCTTCGGTTCGATATTTTCGAGCAGGGCCGGGATAAGCGCGAATGTCCTTGCCCTCGATTTGATGATTGTCCGCGCCGTGTGCGCGGCCTGCGCCGCCTGGGCGGCTGGCGCGGTCGCAAGCGGCGGCGGCCGGTCAATCCGAGGGATCGTTGAAATTGGCATTTTTAATGGGACCTATATACGTGCTAGACCCGGCTACGCATTTTCTCCTTAGAGGGAAGTCATGACGGGGCGCGAAGCTTGAGGCCGGCGCCCATAGACAAACGCCGGGCTTAAGAGCGGCAACGATTACATCACTTTTAACAGTGATCAAGCGTGTATTTATGCATCGCCCCTAGGTCAAATATCCTCGAATTCGCCGCCCTTGCATGATCGATGCTTACCAGCACAACCATTAATCCTCCCAGTAGCGGTGTGAACCACATCATCCGAAACGGGGAAAAGCATCGAGCTCAAGATCGCCCCGGCTTGAGCAGTCGAGAATGGCATCGGCCACGAGCGCACCTGGTTTGACCGTTGGATGCAGTGCAAACAAATTGCCTTCCTCGCCCTGCTGCCCGAAGCCGCTGATGCCCGGATAGGTCCAGACATTGGTGCGGTTGCGCCATGGGGTCCGGCATGCCACCGACCAATGATGGATTACGCCACCTTCAAATTCCTACCACTTCCGCGACAGCACCTGAGCAATCCGCAGAAAACGGTGATCATCATGCGAACAATCGCCCTTTTCCTAACTCTCCTCGCCCTATCGATGGCGCCAGCGGGCGCCGACAAAGCCGCTCCCGCGGCCAAGACCCATAAGGTCTTCGACATCGTCCGCGGAGGCGACAAAATCGGCACCGACACGGTCGACATCGAGCATCAGAACGATACGACCACAATCAAGATCAAGAAAGACGTTTCCGTGAAGGTGATGTTCATCGAGGCCTATCGTTACGAACATTCCTGCAACGAAACCTGGAAGAATGGCCAACTCGTCTCCTTTAAATCGCGAACCAACGACAATGGCACGAAGCATTCCATCGATGTCACGGCCGCGCCGGACAAGCTGAGCATGGACACGCTGACCGGTGAATTCGTGCGCGATGTCTGGTTCGACGGCGACGTGCTTGTGCGGACCAAGATTATCGGCTCCGACAATTCGGTGATTCTTTCGGATTTGCGTTAGAACTGGCCTTGCCTTCCCCGGCCAGGCTACAGCAGGAGCGATGCTTTTTCCGGCTTCGTCCCAATGCCCGGAAGGCCGGCTTGTCGCCGAACAGATTCCGAGGGATGGCGACCTCGGCCATCTGAAACGCGACATAGCGACGGGCAGAAGTGAACTTCTACCTCTTTGGCAGCATCGTGCGGCCGCTGAGCTGACGTCGTCTCCTCAACGACGCGCTGCGCACGAACTCAATCCGAGGCCGGACAACTTCGTTCTGACGAGAGGCGTCGTCGCCTTCCCGCTCTCGTGTCCCCGCTCATATCAGTCCAAAGACCCGCGCACCTCCCCGCCGGCGGAAGGCGGCGCCCGTCTTGGTGAGCGCGCGGCTTATTGTCGTTGTTGCCTTGCGTGCAATGCCAACCTGCGCGCATGTACCATCCGGGCCGCCTTCTCAAGGGTAGCTTCGCCCTGCATTCCACTCTGTTGCAGCGCGTCCGCGACCTCATCCGCGTTCGTGTCCGGCACGGAATCTAAGATGGAATGCAGAAGGTGGGGTACGTACCCGTCATCACGACCAGCCAAGGCGACTTCGTCACGGCCCACCAAGGCGCCTTCATAGGCGTCTACTATTCGAGAGTATCTTTCAGTCGTCATGGCGCGCTCCTTTGAGGGCCGACGATTAGGCGGCTTTCGGCGGCAATATCAGCCCCACCATGTGCAGCGCCTGTGCGGGCGTTGCGCCGCCGCCCCATACCGCATACAAAGTTGGCGCCTGATCGCTGACATCCGGCCACCGGCCTGCCGCCAAATCCCGGACTTCGGCGCACCAATCCGCGAGAAATAATAATCAAAATAACGGAAATGGACCGCCGCGAATGAAAGCAGAAATCATCGCCATTAGTTTACGCCGGTTATGCTAAGCGCAAAGCATGGAGGACATCATGCAAATGTACAATGTTCCAGGCGTCGTGAGCGGCGTGGTCGGCGCCGTGTGCAAGAGTTACGAGAGACCTCCATTACTGCAAGAAAGAAGGCGCTTGTTTCGCCCTTGTCCGCCGTCAGCACCCATGAGACATATGTGGACGGCCTCATGGCAAGCACTTTTTTCGCGCTGAACGGTTTGGTCGGCTGCGGTCATATGTCCGGCCTGGTGGCGCGGCGCATATGTCCGCTGGCCCTGATGAAGTCCGACGACCGGAATCCCTATCAGATTTGCGAGCTTCAAGCTCATGTCTCACAACAGGTTGTATTTGGTCTTCGGTGGCGACCGTGTCGTTCATCGCGTCTCAATGCACTTGCCAAACTTCAAACTGTGATCTGCGCAACTGCTCCGTGGATATGCTTGCCGGAAGAGCGGCGTCCTTACACCTTCGCGAATATTTCGGCGCGGAAAATTTCGCCGGTCCTCATTATCGCCCAGATGATCCGGGCGAGCTTGTTGGCCAGCGCCACCGTGACGAGGCGTGCCGGCTTTTTCGCCAGAAGCGCGCTGATCCAGTCGGCGAGCGCGCCTTTGCGCTTGCTCACGCTACGCAGCAGTGAAGTTGCGGAGAGAACAAGCAGTTTTCTGATGTAGCGGTTTCCCTGCTTGGTGATGCCACCGAGCGTCTGCTTGCCGCCACTTGAGTTTTGCCGCGGCGTGAGCCCGAGCCAGGCGGCGAAGTCGCGTCCTGACCTGAACACGCTTGGATCAGGCGTTGAAACCGTGATAACCGAGGCGATAAGCTTACCGACACCGGGAACTCTAGCGACCAAGCGGTTCATATCGCTTCGCGCATGGGCATCCGCGATTTGCCCTCCAGATCGTCGATCGCTTTCTCGATACCCTCAAGAATAGCGGCCAGCGCCTTAACGGCGGTCTTGGCGGCGTCTGGAAGCGTCGTGTCTACTTCGGCCAGCTTGAGCAATTCGTCGATGCGGCCGATTCCCTTGGCGATGATAATGCCGAATTCGGAAAGATGGCTACGCAGCGCATTGACGCTCATCGTCCGCTGCTTGACTAACAGCTCACGCGTCTTGTGCAGCATCAGCGTGGCCTGCTGCTCCGCGCTCTTGATCGGAACAAAGCGCATCCGGGGACGCGACATCGCTTCGCAGATCGCCTCGGCGTCGGCTACGTCGTTCTTGCCGCGCTTGACATAGGGCTTGATATAAGAGGGTGGGATCATGAGCACGTCATGCCCCATCGCCTTGAGTTCTCGTGCCCAATAATGCGCCGAGCCGCAGGCTTCCATGCCGATAAAGCTGGGCTCGATTTGCGAAAAGAACCGGTGCATTTTCGAGCGCGTCACCTTGCGCTTCACGGCAGAGAGTCTTCGCTCGCCAAGGCGTGGACCTGAAAATAGTTCTTGGCGAGATCAACGCCAATTCTGATAAATTTTTCCACGGACGGTCTCCTTCATTGTGGCGCTCCTCGCGACCACGCTTTGGCACTTTGATGCCGTTGAGGAGAGGCCGTCCACATCATCAGATTGGGCGGTTTTCTGAAGGGAGGATTTCTTCTCTATTCGGCCGACTGAGGTCAAGCCGCGTTTGAACCGCGTGTAAATGCTGTGCCAGTTGCCGTAACCTGGAGGCAGATCGCGCCACGGGCAGCCCACGCGCAGCACATAAAGTATCGCGCAAAACACTTGATAGTGGCTGATGCTGGGCGGTCGCCCTTTCCAGATATAACTGCCTTCAATCAAAGGTAAAATCGTTTGCCCAAAAAACTCGACTGTGACAGGATACAAACGTTGATCCATTCTGGCCTCCTCGGTTGAAGCCCCAGCGAATCACGCAATTACTAAACCTTTGTAAACAGTGCCTAGTGGACTGCGTCAACTAAATTGTCTGGAATGAATGATTCGCTTTTGTCGTGATTCGAAGCGACGGAGGCGAATGTGAGCAAGAAGCGCTATGTTGTCGAACTGAGCGCGGACGAACGGAAACGGCTCGAAGAGCTGATCCGGAAAGGCAAGAGCCCGGCCAAGAAACAGCTCAAGGCGCGGATACTCTTGCGGGCCGATGAAAGCCCGTTGGGGCCGAAGTGGAACGATCCACAGATTTCCGAAGCCTTGGGCACGTATCCGATCATGTGCGCCCGTGTTCGACAGCAATTTGCGCAGGGCGGCATGGGCGCGGTGTTGAACCGCAAGCAACGCGCGACACCGCCCGTTCCGCGCATCTTCGACGGCGAGAAAGAGGCCCGGCTCATCGCCTTGGCTTGCTCGCAGCCTCCCGAAGGCCGCGCGAAATGGACGCTGCGCTTGTTGGAAAGCAAAGTCGTCGAACTGAATATCGTGGATCATGCGAGCGACAACACGATTGGGCGCGTTCAAAAAAAAATGAGCTCAAGCCTCATCTTGCGCAGCAATGGGTCATCCCCCGCCGCAAGCAAGCAGCGCATTCGTAGCGGCGATGGAGGATATTCTGGCCGTCTACAAGCGGACGCGCGATGGAGATTGTCCGCTGGTCTGTCTGGACGAGACGTCTAAACAACTGCTTGCCGACACACGGGTTCCGATCCCGATGACGCCAGGACAACCGGAGCGCCGCGATTACGAGTATGAACGAAACGGCACCGCCAATCTGTTCATGATGTTCGCCCCGCTCGAAGGCTGGCGCCACATCGAGATCACCGATCGGCGCACCGCCATCGATTACGCCCAGGCGCTCGAGGATTTATCGGACCGTCACTTCCCGAACGCCAAAAAGATCATCCTGGTGCAGGACAATCTCAATACACACAAACCTGCCTCGCTGTATGAAGCGTTCCCGCCGGACAAGGCAAGGCGGCTCGTCGAGCGGTTCGAATGGCATTACACGCCAAAGCACGGCAGTTGGCTCGATGTGGCGGAATCCGAACTCGCCGTTCTCGCCTCGCAATGCCTTGACCGCCGCATCCCCGGCAAGCAAATCCTCATCCATCAAGTCGCCGCATGGGAGGCTGACCGCAATGCCCATCACGCCAAAGCTAACTGGCAGTTCACGACCGATGACGCCCGCATCAAACTCATGCATCTATACCCGACGTTTTAGATGACTCGGGCCACTAGCTATGGAAATATCAAGCTACTTCTATTGCTCCCAAGCTTGTACATTGTGCCCATTAAAATAGTTCGCCCCGCCGTAAAAAGCGGGGCGAAGTTTGTGGCCAGGTGGCGGGGCGAAGTTTGTGGCCAGGTGTCAGAATAATTACGCATCGAGCCTGGAAAAGTCCCGGACTTCACCACTATCCCACGCTTCGCGAGACGCTGAAGCACAGTAAGCGCCCGCTCCACCCCTTGTTTCCTTGATGGCAAGCATTATATCGTAGCCGTGCCGTGATGGGGACTCAGCTCAACAGCAGATGTTTACATACAGAGAGCATGACAATCGCACCCGACATAGCCCCGGCCATAGATTGACCGGGGTTTCGTTATTTTCCGGCATTAACTCTCGCTCACTAAACGATAGTCCACCGCGCCTTTTCCCGCTCGCCTTCCTTCCTGATAACCCCTCTCACGCTCGCCTGATAGAGCAAGTTCGCCCGCACTCGTTGTGTCATGCCCTTGGCCGCGTCGGGACCGTAGCCAAGCGCCTCGACAATCGCCGCGACAATCTCAGCGGTGCTCATAGGCCGTTCGCCATGTCAGCTCTTCTCTGTTCCATGGTACGAGCGTCGCGCCTACTCGGCCGCGTCTTTCAGCACAAGACGGGTCGGTGGCTTGAAATCCGACGGGTCCGTTTCCAAGCGCACCTGCTCCGCCTTGTCAGGAGAATGGAAATGGAGCAGGATGAGGCTGAAACCTACGGGAATGTCGGTTAATTAGGTCTTTACCCTAGCTTGATGAGCCTAGAACCCAAAGGGGGATATTAACGAAGAGCATGGTCATGAAAATTCAAGTCTTACGTTCGACGAACAGAAGAAGCTCGCGGACGGGCTAAAGATCGGCCCCATGGGCGTGATGTGACCGGTGTGGGCGCGCGGCCGCGCGCCCACGACCAGTAGTCCTGCCTTTTGGCCGCCACCGTTTTGCTAGCCGGGACTGAACGAGGCGTAAAGCGGTGCGAGCGCAGCCTTGATCGCCTGCAGACTCGCGAGATGTCCAGCGGCCATTTTCGCATGGTGTTCGAGCTTCTCGGGAAGGCTCGCGGCAGCGCCAGATTGCATCATCTGCTTGTGCATGCCTTCCATCGACTCTTCCATCGACTTGGCCGCCGCGAGGAGCGCATCGGCGAATTTATTCCATGCCGGCATTTGCGCCTCGGTGATCTTGAGATCGGCCTTGAGCGCCGCGACACGATCTCCGGCATGAGACAGCCTCTCGCGCATCATCGACATCATTTGCGTCATGCAGGTCATGTCGCCGCCCATCATGTCGCAGCCCTTCATCATGTCCTCGCCCTTCATTTCGCCTCCCATCATGGGGGTAGTCTGGGCGGATGCCGCGAACGCCACGAATGCGATTGCGGCCGCGATGGAAAGACCGGACAAAGGCCATTTGATACTCACCGCACCGAACCAGCTCGGATATGCGCGCGAGCCCGCGGAGGGATTGGCTCAGATCGTTCGCACCGGTTGGTAGCCGCGAGAAATCATTGAGCTTGCGGCGGAAACGATGGGCGGCGTCGATGTCGATCCTGCGTCTTGCGCCGACGCCAATAAGTTCGTTGGGGCCAGGAAGTTCTATTCCAAGGATGACGACGGCCTAACGCGGGAGTGGCGCCGCCGCCTTTGGTTGAATCGGCCACTATATACTTGTTGTCAAGTATATAGTTGCCGTTGAATCCGCCTTATGCGACCGAGCGGATTCGGCCGTTTACGAGTCTCCTCTTGGAAAAATACGCGAGTGGTGAAGTCACTGAAGCAATCGTCTTAACGAACAATGTGACTGAAACGCTCGCGATCCAGAGCCTAATTCAGGCTTGTTGCGCGATCTGTTTTCCGTTGGGCCGGATCAAGTTTTACAAAACCACGGATCCAGAAAGAGTCAACAGCTCAACGATCGCAGCGCGGGTGCCGGATCATGGCGCTCGCGTCGGCTAGCGATCTTCGACTTCGCCCGTGGCGATATCGACCATGCGCTTGGCCCATTGGTTCAGGTCACGCGGGCGTTTGGGCGTCTTAGGCATATTTGCCGTTCGCATGTGCTTTTAGCCAAGCATCAGATTTGCGCGCGATCCAATCTTTTGCTTCTTCCTCTGTCTTGAAGCCCCCAAGCTGAAGAGGCGGTACATCGTGAAATATGACTTGCACGTACCAAAACAGG
>QHBR01000285.1 GCA_003244015.1 Hyphomicrobiales bacterium
CCAAATGAATCAGACCACTAGCACAAACTTCCGCAAATACCTAGTTTCCAAGCGATGCCCAAGCCGGCCGCCGCTTGGTCTCGTCCTTCGCTAGCGTTTGACACCGGTGCGACTGTCAACGACGGAATGTTTTTGCGGCGGAATTCCGCACCAAAGCGGGCCTGAAAATCAATGCGCTGCGTTTTCAGCAAATTTCTTGAGTTTTGCACCGATCAGTTTGCAGGCGGTGGTTCGTTTATTGGCGTTGACCTGTCCTGCTGTCGATGTCGGGCACGGTCGGTAGTGACCACAATGGCCCTTTACTGAGCTAGTTTCTGCGGGATTAGAAAGGACCTTATCATATCGATAGCTTTTGGGAAGCGTCGACGAAAAGTTTGGGGCAAGATATGCCGACCAATTCACTTGAAATCGAGTCGATCAACGCTGGCCACGACCTGCCGGGTGTCGTGCTTGGTCCCTATAAGTCTCTCATCGCAACGAGTCTTTATTTTAATGAGATCAGACGGCGCGAGAAGTGGCGAAAGTGGGGAGGCGAGGATTTTTCCAATAATCCCAAGAGACCTTTTAGGATTGATGCCGGTGTGCGAGACCGTATTCTGGGCGCGTTCCTCCTTTTTGGAAAAATCGACGCATCTGCCGGGCAACACCTGTTGGATGCATATACATATAGGCATGGCTGGCACATCTCGGCACGAGAAATGTTTGGAGACTTTGGCCCATTACATCCGGAACCATTTTCTCACAGCTTGGAGTCCACAGCCGGGATTCTGCATTTTGATCCAGGCTACATTTCGCCAGAGATTGTTGATCCAGTTGTCCCAGAGGTCGTAAAGGCATTACGGCACGCTGGCTATGAAGCCACAACTCTTTGGGGCAACAGGAGAAACGAGACTCGATTTGAAATTACCGCGACAGGTGTCGTGAGGCTTTGAAAGAGGTTTTCGTAGGCGAAGGACAGATTGGCCGCGGTTTCTTGGGGATAATAGGTATCACCGCCTCCTCGACCCTAAATTCGCTCATTACGGCTATCAATTTCGGAGTTCCCCTCCTTTCACAAACGCAGTTTGGTCCGGCTTGGCTGTCTCCGGATATAACAGCAACTCAGTTGCAAATCTTGAAGCTGGCTCTCGATCAAATCTCTTGGCTACCGCGACCACTGAACTTCCATGAAGCCATTTCTATGGCTAACGATGAGAAAATCGAGGCGCTTAGAGCGGACATCCGCCTTTGGTTCGATCTGCTCAATGCTGGCAAATTACAAAACCTGGACGATGTAGGCTCATCAATTCGGAAACGCGCAGAGACATTTCGGAACAAGTCGTGGGCGACACGTGTAACGCAAGTCATTACTTACGCCGCGATTCCCCTGACCGTAGCTGACGCGCTTATCGGAAGCGGATACATCGGATTGTCCTCCGCACTTATAGGCACAGCCGCTCAATTCGTATCTGACAAGCTGGAGAAATCTAGAAATCATTCATGGCTCTCTCGGGTCAGACATGATCCGTCGCGGGCAATAATCGAATCGACAGGTTACATAGTAAGTCCTCGACAGCAACGGCAGGAATTGAACTTGGCCAACGTCCCGAAGTCGCATAGGGCCCATTATGGAACCTGATGCGCTCTCGCATCCAGCGCCGACACTTGGACCTTGCTTGCATTTTCTTCTTCCGCCGGGTTCAGGCACCTCGTCACGATTTGAGCTGAGAACCGCGGCTTTCACGTGGATATGCCGCTAATCATCGAAAAAACCGGCGGGGATTTGCGCGGCGAGATCACGCCCTGCCGCCTCGCCGAGCGATGCCGCCTCGGCCAATGGCCCGGACGCCGCCGTCTCGAAAAACCGCGAACCGTCGGGTTTCAGCACGATGGCGTGAAATATAACATTGCCTGCCTCGACCCGCGCGTATGCGCCGATCGGCGTTTTGCAGGAGCCATCGAGAACCTTCAAAAAAGCGCGCTCCGCGGCAAGCGCCATGCCCGTCGCCGCATCGAGAACCGGCGCTAGGAAAGCCCGCGTGGCACTATCGCCCGCCCGCGTGGTGATGGCAATCGCGCCCTGCCCCGCCGCCGGAACAAATTCCCGCACGTCGAGCACGGCCGTGGCCGCCGCCTCGAGACCGAGGCGCGTCAGCCCGGCAAGCGCCAGCAGCGTGGCGGCGACCTTGCCCTTGGCGACTTTGGCGAGGCGCGTCTCGACATTGCCGCGCAACAGCGTGATCTTGAGATCCGGCCGCAGCCGCTTGACCATGGCGCCCCGGCGCAGCGAGGCGGTGCCGACAAGGCTTCCCGGCGAAAGTTTTAGCGGATGCGGCGCGTGTGGAGAAATCCAAGCGTCGCGCACATCCGCGCGGGGAAGATAACCAGCGATTTCTATTCCCGCAGGCAAAAATGTCGGCAAATCCTTCGCCGAATGCACGGCCATTTCAATATTGCCCTGAGCCAAGGCAAGGTCGAGCTCCTTGGTAAAAAGCCCCTTGCCGCCGGCTTCGCTCAGCGGCAGGTTGAGAATCATGTCGCCGCTGGTTTTTATGGCGATGATCTCGATGGCGTGCGCGCCGATGCCGTGCGCGGCGATGAGACGATCCTTGAGCTCGCACGTCTGGGCGAGAGCCAAGGGGCTGCCCCGCGTCCCAAGTCTGACGGGGAGGGTTTTGCCCGAGCGCGATGCGGAGGAAGGAATCGGCGCATTTCCTTATTAGTTGCGATGGCTCTATAGGTTGAAGGTTAATGCAGCTGGCGGCGAATGCCAAATTTTGGCCGCTGGCGATCCAAGGGAAAGGCTTTGAAGGAGAGCCATGCGCGTTCTCGGCATTGAAACAACCTGCGATGAAACTGCCGCCGCCGTCGTCCAGTTGCAGCCAGGCGGATCGCGCGAAATTCTATCGAACGAGATCATGAGCCAGATCGCCGAGCACGCGGCCTTCGGCGGCGTCGTGCCGGAGATCGCGGCGCGCGCTCATATCGAAATTATCGACCGGCTCGTGGAACGCGCGCTCGACCGCGCCGGGACCGAATTGGCGGACCTCGACGGGATCGCGGCGGCGGCGGGGCCGGGTCTCGTCAGCGGCGTCATCGTGGGGTTGACCACGGCGAAGGCCTTGGCCTTGGCGAGCCGCAAGCCTTTCGTGGCGATCAACCACCTCGAAGCCCATGCCTTGACGGCGCGGCTGACCGACGAACTCGGGTTTCCTTATTTGCTGCTCTTGGTCTCCGGCGGTCACACCCAATTGGTCGCGGTGAAGGGGGTGGGAGATTATCTCCGGCTCGGTTCGACTGTGGACGACGCGGCGGGCGAAGCCTTCGACAAGGTGGGCAAGATGCTGGGCCTTCCCTATCCCGGCGGACCTCGGGTCGAGAAATTGGCGGCGGACGGCAACGCCGCGCGGTTCGATCTGCCGCGCCCCATGCTCGGCCGGCCGAAACCGGACTTTTCTTTTTCCGGTCTCAAAACCGCTGTCCGGCTGGAAGTCGAGCGCGCCGGGCCTTTGACGGCGGCCGATGTGGCCGATGTCTGCGCCTCTTTCCAAGCCGCGGTGGTCGATACGATCATCGACCGCTGCCGCGCGGGCTTGCGTCTTTTCCGCGAAACCGCCGGCCAGCCCGCCGCCATGGCCGTGGCGGGNNTGCGGGCGGAGTTGCCGCCAATGGCGCCATTCGCCGGGCGCTGATGCGGTTTTGCGGCGAGGCCGGGTTGCGGCTCGTCCTGCCGCCAGCGTCTCTTTGCACCGATAATGGCGCCATGATCGCCTGGGCGGGTATCGAGCGGCTGTCGCTCGGACTCGTCGACGACATGACCTTTGCGGCAAGGCCGCGCTGGCCCCTCGACTCCAATGCCGAAGCCGCGCATCATGGCAAGGCGTGACGCGCCGGTTGCCGGACTACCGGGCGAGTTCCTTAAGGCCGCAGCGTCCGCCCGGAACGATGCACGATGTAGCCGACGCCATGCACGTCGAGGATCACGAAATCCTCGCCATGGGAATCGACGATGCCTTTGAGCGTTTGCCGATCAATTCGGGAAGATTCTTCCAGACCGAATTGGTCCAGGACCACTCAATTGAAAGCGTTCGAGTCAGTTGCCCGGTGCGGCGATCAGCCCCCAGTTGCGGTTGCCGCCCGCGGATTGGTTTTGCAGTCTGCGGCCTCGGTGCCGGGCGGGTGTCTCCGCCAAATCTGAAAGTTCGCGGTTACGTCCGTAAGGCAAAGCGAATCGAGCTCGCGGCGAAACGCCGGATCGCTGTCTATAACGATGGTTGCCCCGCTTAAATCCTCGACGAGAACATCCGCGCCCTTCATTTGCGTCAGCACGCGTTGCTTATCTGAAGGAAAGAGCTGAGCAATTTGCAAGTACCAGACGTTCGGGCTTTCGACACTGGGAAAATAATGATGGACCCCTGTGCCGTAGGAAAGGAGGAGAAGCCGGTTTCGGGACGCAAGGTTAAGGATCTTGGACCATTCAGCGGCCCAGGCGGCGTCCGCGTACAAGCCGGCCGTCGTGGCGGAACTTGTCGAGCCACGCCAAGCCAGCCAAGTGGCGCGCGCCTGGGCCCCATGACTCAATACCCCGAGCCCGACGAAAACGGCGAGCAGGGCGGCGCGCAGCCTCGCCGGGACCGTCATGGCGATTCCCACGAGAACGCCCGCCGCCAGCAATGGATCAAAGACGACGTGCTGGGTTGGAGAACCGTAAGCAAAGCTCACGAAAACAACATGGATGAGCGCGCAGAGCAGCACAAATATTTCGGCCGGATCCAGCGATCGCCGCCTAATCATGCGGACTGCGGCAAACGACCCAAAAATGACAAGAAGAATGCTGCTCGCAATCCACCAGGCCGGACGGCCAAAAATGAAATGGGGAATGCGATTTTCCATTGGATACAGGAATTCCATTCCCGTGGTCAAGAAGCCAACATGTGCCGCCTTGTAGAATTTGGCACCTTGCAACGGGAGCGCCGTCGCCAGCATCGAGCGCCATCCAAAGACCGCGGTCAACAGCCCCGCCAGCAGGAGAAAGGCGAGACCCCCTGGAACGAGCCGCCTGATCAGCACGCGAAGCGAATGGTCCTGGCCGAGGCGCCGCTCGATGACGATCAGCACAAACAAGAGAGCGGCCAGCACGAGAGGAAGGGATTCGACGCTGACGGCGCCTATGGCCGATACCGCAAACGCGAGATCGAAACGCCCTTCCAAAACGAGGAGCAGTGCAAAGGACATCGAAGCAACGACGAGGCAATAGGGAAAGTTCGGGTTTACCCAGAGCAAGATCGGGATCATCGCGATGACGGCAAAGAACCAGATCCGCTCGTGTGGAAGCCGCGCCAGCACGAGCGTCCAAAATCCGGCCATGACCACGTAGTAGACGAGCGTACATGCCAGCATCGGCCAGTAGCCCCGCCCGAATTCGGCAAACAGATAGTGCTGGATCAAGACTGGCAGCAGACCGTACGAATAATAAGTATCAACGCCAGGCCGTAGTCCCATGTCCAGCAGATAGTCGAGATTGAGGAGGTTACCGCGATCCTTGAAAACCCACAAATCGAGGGAGAAGAGGATCGGCCAGGAAAGGAGGGCAAGGATCCCGAAACTTGCCAGGATTGCCGCAAAGGTGAAAGCACGTCCAAAGGGCTGCGCGTGTTTTTGGAACAAGCGGCGCATGGAATCCATCTCGATCGATCCAGTAAACCCGCCGCGCCGGATGCTGTCGAACAAAACACCCAGCGCATGGCTTGATCGAGACAATCGAACCACGGCCCGGCGCCTGCGCTCCGAGAGCACTTCGCCACGGGGCATCGCTCAGCGAATACGAAAGCTGGCCGGAGAGTTTGGCATAGGATTACAGCCGGAAGGCCTCGCGGCCACGGCTCTTAAATCCTCGACCGCGCCTTTGTCAACCTGGCCATTATCCGAACGGGCGCCGGATGGTGCCGTTTCTATTTCATCATGTGCAGCCGGTTGCGGGGGAGTGCGAAAATGATCCCACCCTGTTCAACGCCGGACGGCAAAACCACTTCGCTCAGTCTTTTCCGCGAAACCGCTGGCCCGTCCACCGCCATGGCCGTTGCGGGCGGAGTTGCCGCCAATGGCGCCATCCGCCGGGCGCTGATGCGGTTTTGCGGCGAGGCCGGGTTGCGGCTCGTCGTGCCGCCAGAGTCACTTAAGGCCGCTAGAAACGCGGCGATCGCGGCCGCCACACGGCTTTGCGGGAGACGATCTTTCACCCACCGCGCGGCGAGCGTCGAAAGAAGTGCCACCCCGCCAAGCCCGTCTCCACCAGGGCGGGCGCGGCATGTCTTGCTCTACGCCCACGCCGCAAACTGGCCTGGTTTTGCTCCACCCCGCTGGCCGGTTTTTGCTCTTCCGATGACAGGATAAAACTGCGAACAAATATATCATTGCATTTTATTTATAAGGGCATCTCGAAAAATAC
>QHBR01000238.1 GCA_003244015.1 Hyphomicrobiales bacterium
GTCATGCCGCCGCGCGTCGTCAGAATTCCTTCCGCCGCGTGCATCCCCAAAATATCGTCGGGACTTGTCTCGATGCGCACCAAAATGACCTTGCGGCCGGCGCTCTTCAATCGTTCGGCGTCGCCGGGGTCGAACAGGATCTCGCCGCTGGCCGCCCCCGGCGATGCCGGCAGGCCGGTGGCGACGATTTGGCGGGGGGCGCTTGGATCGAGCGCTGGATGCAAGAGTTGTTCGAGCGCGGAAGGATCGACGCGCGCGATCGCCTCGGCCTTGCCGATTGATCCTTCATTCGCCATATCGACGGCGATGCGAAGCGCGGCTTTGCTGGTGCGCTTGCCGCTGCGTGTCTGCAATATCCATAGTTTGCCGCGCTCGACGGTGAATTCCATGTCCTGCATGTCGCGGTAGTGCTTTTCGAGCAGACCCGCCGCGCGCGCGAATTCGGCGAATACCCCCGGCAACGCGGCTTCCATCGAAGGCTCTTTGGCCCCCGCCGCGATGCGCGCCGCCTCGGTGATGTTTTGCGGCGTTCTGAGGCCCGCGACCACGTCCTCGCCTTGGGCATTGAGCATGAACTCGCCGTAAAGTTCCTTTGCCCCGGTCGAAGGATTGCGCGTGAAGGCGACGCCCGTCGCCGACGTTTCCCCCATGTTGCCAAATACCATGGCCTGAATAGTGACCGCGGTGCCAAAGCTCGCCGGAATATCGTGCAGCCGCCGGTAGGCGACCGCGCGTGGATTCATCCAGGACTCGAACACGGCGCCGATGGCGCCCCAGAGCTGTTCGCGCGGATCTTGCGGAAACGGCCTGCCCAAGGTTCGCTCGACCTTCGCGGTGAAATCGACGATCAGCTTCCGCCAATCCTCGGACGAAAGCTCCGTATCGAGGGTTATACCTTTGTGTTCTTTATAATACTCCAAGATCTCCTCGAATATGTGATGTTCTATGCCCAACACCACGCTGGCATACATTTGGATGAAACGGCGGTAAGAATCATAGGCAAATCGCGGATCGCCCGAGCGTTCCGCCAACGCCTCGACGGAGATGTCGTTCAGTCCGAGGTTTAAGACGCTATCCAGCATTCCGGGCATCGATTCCCTGGCCCCGGACCGGGCCGAGACGAGGAGCGGATTACGCTCGTCGCCAAAGCAGCGGCCGGTGAAACGGCCAACGGTGCCGAGCGCGGTTTCGACCTCGGCGGCAAGGCTTGGCGGAAATTGTTTTCCGTTCTTGTAAAAGTAAGCGCAGACGTCGGTGGTGATTGTGAAGCCTGGCGGAACCGGCAGCCCAAGCCTTGCCATCTCGGCGAGACCGGCGCCCTTGCCGCCGAGGAGGTCTCGCGGAGCGCTTTCGTCTGCGGCCTCGCCCTGATCGAAAGTGCAAACCCATTTTGCCATCGTCAACCTTTTGGCGCGCTGCGATCAAACCGGTTTGCGAATCATCGCCGCAAGCGTCTCATTCATTGCCCATTGCGCGGGGGCTATACATCGCCGGTTCGATAGTGCCGCAAGCGCAACCCAAAGCGTATCCACGCCGAACCCCAAAACGCGAGATCGAGGCCGAGGAGAACGCCCAGGATCACGAAACTATTCGCCGGCCAGCCCGCGACGATCAACACCCCAACCAGCGCCGTGAGCACCCCCGCGAGCAGAACGGGGCGTCGCAGCGGAGCCCCGAGATGTGCCCCGAGGTAGATCCGTACAACCCCGGTCGCGATCATTCCCGCGCCCAGCAGCAAAGTAAAGATGGCCGCCGCGATCAAGGGCTGAGCGAGCGCAAAAGCCGCGACGACGATATAGGCAAGTCCGGCAATAATCCAAACCAGGAACCTGCTCCAGGTCTTGGCGCCAAGCCCGGTGGCGATCTCGGCGGCGCCGGCAACGATCATGAAAACCGCGATCGTATAAACCGAGGCGATGGTCGCCGAAACGACAAGGACAAGCGCAACGGCGCCCATGCCGGCGATCAAGACACCCAACGCGACGATCCAGCGCCAGCGAGGCCTAAGACTTTCGATCACTCTTCGCAAATTTTCCGGCGGCTCCGGAAACGGACCTGTTTTGACCGAATATGCCATCGATTTGATCCTTCCGAGCGATCACAAAGTCTTTTGCGAGCTAAGCTTTAACCAGCCCGGTGCCTCTCTGGTTCCCGCTGCACCCTTCTTCCCGCGGACATCTTTTCTTTTTTTGGCGCTTTGTCTGCGGGGCATGTATTTGATCGAGTCCGTGGACGATGTCTGGAAACTCGATGTCAAGAACCCGGAGTTCCTCGCCTATGTCACACAGACCACCCTGTCGGTGGACGACACGGCGGAGATCATAAACGCGTTGCATAAGCGGTTCACCAAGATCATCGGTCCCAAGAAGGAAGATATCTGCTATGCCGCCCAAAATCGCCAGAACGCAGTCAAGCGGCTGGTTGACGACTGCGACCTTTCCTTAAAGGAAAAGCTGATCAAGACCGGCGCGAAGGTCGTGAGCCACGGCCGCTACGTCGCCTTCCAGATGGCCGACGTCGCTATCCCGAGAAATCTGTTCGCCGAGATACTGCGGCTGATCGCGCAACTGCGGGCGCCACTTGATCGTGCGCCGGCGTGAGATGTTCGGGTGGCATGTGTTGACCAGATCGGCGTCCTCTGGCGTGCCGCGCAGCATTTTGGCTCACCGAGAGGGCCATGCGCGCGGCGGCGAGCGTTCAGCCTTGCCAGGAAAGCCAAATGGGTCGGATTAGGGGGAAATCATGAAAAACTCGTTGCGCACGATGGCTGCGTTCGTTTTGATGCTCGTACCACCCGTTTGTTTGTCGTCCTACGCACAAGCTCAAACGCTCCTGAACTTTGATGACGTAGCGCCAAGCCCCCTTATCGAGCCAATATCAAGCGAAAGGCGCGACCTTCAACCTTCCATTGGTACGCGATTATTCAACGATGCCCGGTTTCGTGCATTCCGGCAAACAGGCGGTTGAAATTTGTTTCGCCGCCGAATTTTGCAAAGGAACGTTGAATGTGAACTTCACAGCCGGGCAGCGCGATGTGAAGCTGTTTATGGGTTTTACCTCGGCTCTTGCTCAGGCAAGCCCCGTTCTCATTAAGGCGCTCGACGTCAATGGTGCTCAGATCGCTCAGCAAACGGTCATTCTCGGACCGAGCGCTGGTTCCATTCCTGTTCAAGTTCCGCTTGAGGTCACCTCGGTTAGTCCTAACATCCGACAAATCGTCATTGGCTTCGCGGCGAGCGACGCTTTCAACAACGGGCTCGCATTCGACGATCTCTCTTTCGACACGGCCGGCTCACCTCCGGACTGCACGGCAACTGCCAATCCAACCGTCGTCATGAGCCAGCCGGCATCCAACACAACGGTGCAGATTAATGAATTTTTCCTGCAGGGTCAGGTTACGACACAGACGCCGCTCGATCAGGCAACGCTGACGGTCACCGGCTCCGCCAACAGTAAGGTCAGTAATCTCCTCGGCACGATCATCCAGCCCATAACCGCCCCTTTCGGCGCGACACGAGTCGATGAGTCGTTGTTCCCCGGCGCCAACACTGTGACCGTCACCGTACATAATTGTCATGGTTCCAGCCAAGCCAGCACGAATATCAACTACGGCCCCGTCGCTAATAACACCCCCATCAAGTTGCTGCGCATGGAGATCACTCAAGCGACACAGGATTCTGCCAATAGTGTGCCTCTAAGAGTCTGTCCGGTGACTT
>QHBR01000260.1 GCA_003244015.1 Hyphomicrobiales bacterium
TTAATCAGGTCTTAACCCTAGATCGTGGAGTCGATGAGCCAAGGCCTCAGGATAGTCCTTGTGGTCTTTGGGTTCCTTCACGAAAGTTTGCGTGCTTGCCTCGTTGCCAGGTTTGCCGGGTCCAATTCTTCGATACTTTGCAGCGCTTTTGTGCGTTCTTCTCCTTCGGGCGTCTCATTGATAACCGTCTTGGCGTGGACAAACTTATCCGCCCGGAGTGGGCGTTCATCCAAAACATCCTCGAATACGGCGTACAAGGGGGCATCGGAGCTCGCGCGCCACACGGCAGCCTTACACATATTCGTATCAGCAAGTGTCGATTTTTGAAAATTCGCGCCCTGAAGCTCGGCGCCAACGAGCGATGCGCCCTGCAGGTGCACCCTTGCAAGCCTGAAGTTCCGCGCCATCGAGCGACGCGCCTTGAAGCTGCGTGTTTTCTAGATTCGCGCCCTGAAGCTGTGCGCCCTGGAGCCAAGCCCCTTGAAGCTGTGCATCGGCGAGTGACACGCACTGAAGCTTCGCCTGGTAGAGCGATGCGCCTTGAAGGTTCGCGTTGTAGAACGCCGCGCCCTGAAGCTTCGCCTGGTAGAATGACGCGCCCTGCAGATACGCTTCCGCCAGATTGGCCTTGCGCAAGTCCGCGCGATAGAAAACCGCGCCTTCGAGATGCCGCCCGTGCAACGTTTGCTTAATGGTATTCAGAGCCTTCGGATCGCCGATCTTCGCGGCTTCGAGCGCATCGAATCCCGGGAGCACGAGCGTGTTGGAAAAGAGGCTCTTGCGCCGCCCGTTCTTTTCGTCGTATTCGCCATGGAACAACAGCGTGGAAGGATGACCAGAGGTGTTGATTCTTGCTATCCGTTTGTCCGAGCCATGCCGTTAGGGGATTTGGCGGGATCCACTGCCGCCTGCCGATCCATTGCCGCCTGCCGATCCATTGCTCCATCTTTTCGCCCGGAAAGGTCGCCGCCGCGAAGGCGAGCCCTAGGGCGCAGAGGCTGGCGAGCATAAAGACAGGGTGATGCCAAGGGCGTGGCCGCTTGTTCTCGTTGTTGGTCTTGACCACGGAAGGCCAGAGCGCCCACAAAAGCGCCAAGTCGGCAAGCACCGCGCAGCGATGCACCAGCCAGGTGACCCACTCAAGATGATAGGGCAAAAATTGCACCTGGATCAGAAGCAGCAGGAGAACCGGAGCGACGACCAGGCTGATCCAGGCAATGACCTGCAACAGTAATCCCAAACCCCCGGTGCGGATGCGCGCGGGCCCCGCGAGAATTTGAACAAAAATATTGCTCGGCAGTTGCCAGCGCAAATACTCCTTCGTTTCCGTCGCGCGGCCGAGCTGATTGTTCAGCTCCGTCTCGAACACGCCGACCTTCGCAGCCAGCATGACGAAATGCACGAGCGTATAGGCATGCGAGACAATAAAGACAATTGGCGCCAGAACAAAAAAGGCGATGAGCGGCAATGGCACATCGCTCAGAAAAGGTAGCTTGACCGGGTTTTCGAGGAGAAGATCTTTGTGTGTCACGGCGCCCGCGGCGATGCCGATGTAAACCAATACGAAGAGATAGCTTAGCCAAAGCCCCGTACTGACGGATGCCGCGTCCTCGACATTTCTGCGCGCGGCGTCGAGATCATGGACCTTGCCGGCGAATTTTTCGGCGGGAGTCGGGCTCTCGTCTGGACGGCTTGAAATTTCATCGGACATGGGATTCCCCCTCGTAGCACACGACAAGCGCCACGACAGCGCCGGCATTCGCGATAATTTGACGAAGCAAGGCATCGAGCCCGTGATTCCACCGCGATCCAACTGCAAAACGCCAGTCGAATACGATCATGCAGCTTATCGACGAGACAACCTCAGCGAGTGATGCGTCAACCACCTCAAGCAGTTCCGCCACAGTGCTACAGGTTACGAAAAACCGCCAGAGCCTACCTTTCAATGCTATCCATTGCAGCCCAAGGCTCCGGATAAAAACCGTCAACACGGCCTACCAATTTGGGATTTTGCCCTGGCGCCGCACGGCATCGAGCTAAACCTTGGGAAATCGGCGAGGCGTGCGATTAATTTTAGCGTTCCGGCACTGGCGCTGGCCGCGCATTTCGTTTAATTTCCAGGCGTGAAGCATGTGTCGAAGAAAGCTCCCCAGAAGCAGGCTTCCCGCCAGCTTCTTTATATTGTCCTTGGCTTCGCTCTTGGCCTCGCCGGCCTCACCGGCCTGGTTTATGCCGTCATGCCAGGCCGCGCCGATCTCGGTTCGGCCGCGATCGGCGGTTCTTTTGCCATGATCTCGCAGGATGGCCGCGTGGTGACGAATGCCGATCTTGCCGGACGCCCCTATCTGGTATTTTTCGGTTATGCGCATTGTCCGGACTTTTGTCCGACGGCGCTGTTCGATATTTTGGCGGTGTTCAAGGAACTGGGGCCGGACAAAAAGGTCGCCGCGCTTTTCGTCACAGTCGATCCCGAGCGCGACACGCCGGATGTTTTGAAGGCCTATCTTGAAAACTTCGATTCCCGCATCATCGGGCTGACCGGCGACCCCTCGAAAACCGAGACCATCGCCAAGGCCTTTCGCGTCTACGCCAAAAAGGTGCCTGGAGAAAAAACTGGCGACTATACGGTGGATCATACCGGGGTCGTCTATCTCATGGACAAGCGCGGCAAATTCGTGAGCGCGTTCAATCTGCAAAGGCCGCCGCGGCAGGCCGCGCGCGAACTCGAAGCCTATCTTTAAGACGCCTGTTCGCGAAACGGGCCTCGGTTCCGGCCCTCAATAAAATCCGAGCGGGAAATATTTGAGATAGAGATTGGTATAGGTTCCCCGCGCGGCGAGCGCCGCAAGCGCGTAATCGAGCACCTGACGCAACGGCGTATTGCCTTTCTTCACTGCGATCCCGGCGCCTTCGCCAAAAAACCGGGCGTCAATAAAAGGGCCGCCGCGAAAGCCGCAACAGTTCCGCCCATCCGGACTTTCGAGCCAAAGGCTGAGGGATATTCCGTCGCCGAAAATTGTGTCGATTTCGCCTTTAAGGAGTGCCTCGCGCAGCAGCTTTTGGGATTCGTAGGATTTGCGGATCGTGTCCGGAAAAAACCTTTCGAGATAGGCTTCATGCGCGCTCCTTGCCTGGACGCCGACGGTTTTTTCGCGCAAGCTTTCCGGTGTCGCCGGCTCGGCCGCCATGGCCTTCAGCGACGCGAAACGCGCGGGGGTGGTATAATATGGCCCGGAAAAATCGAGCGTTGCGCGCGATTGCGGATCGATGCGGATCGCGGCTATCAGCGCGTCGCCTTGATCGCCATTGAGGGCGTCGATCAATGTATCGAAACGCCGCGCCTGGATGGTGCAAGTAATTTTCAGTTCCTCGCAAATGGCGCGCGCCAGATCGACGTCGAAACCGGAGAGCGTTCCGTCCGGCAGCGCGAAGTGGAACGGCGGGTAATCGTCCTCGGTCAAGAAGCGCAGGCTCCGCAGACCGCTCAGATCGGGTTTGGCGGGGCGATGATGCGGGTCCCAAAAGCCAGGGACGAAAACCCCGGCGCCGGCCGCCGCCGGGCGCAGGGCCAAGACGAGCAGGGCGAGCAAGGCAAGCAAGCCAAGCTTGCGTTTGAAATGTGCGACAGCGAAGCCCAAACGAAATTCCTCGTGCCGGTGGAACCGCAGGCATCTGGGTCTTAACTTTGCGGCGGCGCCAATTGGCCGACAAGACGCCCTTATGTTATATCTAGTGCAAAGCTTGCCAGGCATATTCCTTGCATTGCGCGAACAAGCGGTTTGATCCTCGCGGCTTGGCCGGAAGACCACTGGCCGCGGGAACGCATTCTCGGGTCAAACCCGCATAACAATGCCCCGATCGGCTAATGGCCACGCGCGGTAGTTTCGCCACGCCAATGAAGGGGCAAATGAACCGCGGACAAAGGCACCCAATAGGACAAAACGCGCGGATGAACGAGATTTTTTTACCCCCCGGCGAAGCTGCGGAGGAACGCGGCCCTCTTATGCAGGGGCTTGCCTGCCTGCCGGTTTTCTTTTCGGTTGCCGGCAAACGCGTGGTTCTCGCGGGCGGCTCTAATGCCGTCCTCTGGAAGGCCGAGCTTTGCCAGGCGGCGGGGGCGAGGCTCGACGTTTTTAGCCCTAAACCTTGTTCTGGTCTCGTTGCTTTGGCAAGGCGCTGCCCGGCGGTCGCCCTCGTTTCGCGCCGGATCGAATCAGAGGATTTTCGCGGCGCCGCGCTCGCCGTCGTCGATGCGGAGAGCGCCGTCGAGGCGGCGGAGTTTCAGGCCGCCGCGCACGGTGCGGGTGTAACGGTCAACGTCATCGACAAGCCGCAATTTTCAGATTTTCAGTTTGGCGCGATCGTCGATCGTTCCCCTCTCGTCATCGGCATTTCGACTGAAGGAGGCTCGCCCGTTCTAGCGCAGGCGATACGCGGCAGGCTAGAAGCCCTGCTGCCGCGCGAGATCAAGCTTTGGGCGCAAATAGCCAAGGTTTGGCGCGAAAAGCTGAAGCTGCTCGACACGCCCTCGAAGACACGCCGCCGCTTTTGGGAGCTGTTCAGCCGAAGGGCTCTGGCGGCGAGACATTGTCCCGTCGCCGCCGATTTTGCCATGCTGCTCGCCGAGGCAGAGGCGGGCACGGCGGCGGCCGGGTCGGTTGCGCTTGTCGGGGCCGGTCCCGGCGATCCCGAACTTTTGACCCTCAAGGCCTTGCGTGCGCTCCAATCCGCCGATGTTGTTTTGTACGACGATCTCGTGAGCCCCGCCATCGTCGATATGGCGCGGCGCGAGGCTGAAAAAATCCCCGTTGGCAAGCGCGGCTACAAGCCTTCCTGCCGGCAGGATCACATCGTTTCGTTAATAGTCTCGCTGGCCTCGCAAGGAAAACGCGTGATTCGTCTCAAAGGCGGCGATCCACTGATTTTTGGGCGCGCCAACGAGGAAATCGCGGCGTTGCGGGCGGCCCGCATTCCAATCGAGATTATTCCAGGCGTCACCGCCGCGCTCGGCGCCGCAGCCGGGTTGCAAATTTCCCTGACCGCCCGCGACAAAGCCCGAAGGCTGCAATTCATCACCGCGCACGCGCATGACGGAGAGCTCCCCGGCGACATCGATTGGCGAGCGCTCTGCGATCCCCGGGCATCGACCGTCGTTTACATGGGCGTGAAAACGCTCGAGCTTCTGGCCGGGCGCCTGCTTGCCAATGGCATGGACCCATCGACGCCGGCGCTCTTGGTCGAGCGCGCGACTTGCCCGGACGAACGCCATATTTTTGGGACAATCGAAACTCTTGCCGCCAAGGTGGCCCGCGCGGAACCATCCGGCCCATGCGTCATTCTTATTGGCGAAACCTTTGCGGACGCCTTGTCTTTGCCGCGAACGCAGATCAAGCTCGAAACCCAACCACGAGCGCTCGCTCGTTAGCACACGCATTGTGGTGGAGATCTGTTCAGCATTTTCGTGCCCTTGCATCAGGCGGAGAGAATTAAGATGCGCCGTCTCATATCCGGAACGATCATCGGAAGCTTGGTAGCGATCGCCGCCGTCGCCGCGGCAATCTACACCTATGAACGCCCGAACGTCTTGCGCATCGCGGTTCCGCGCGATAGCGACGATCAGGCGATCATGGCGGCGGCGGCGCGTGACTTCGTCGAGGACCGGGACGGCATTCGCCTCAAGCTGGTCGCGGTCGAGAGTCTGGCGGAGTCGTCGCGCGCGCTGCAGGAAGGGCACGCCGATCTCGCGGTCGTGCGAAGCGATCTCGCGATGCCGCCGAACGGCCAGACCGTGTTGATCATGCGCCGGGATGCGGCCGTGTTGTTCGCGCCGGCGGAGAGCAGTCTGCGCGCGATCGACGATCTGCGCGGGCATAAAATTGGCATTCTGCAAGCCGTGCCGCCAGGGAAAGTGGATAATCAGCTTCTCCTGGACACGGCGCTTGCCCAATACGACGTTCCATCAGCCTCGGTTGGGCGGGTATCCCTGACCCTCGCGGAGCTTTCGCGGGCGGTCGAAAACAAGGAGATCGACGCGGTTCTCGCGGTCGGCGTGCCCGGCTCGGAAGGTTTAACCGAAGCCGTCAACACGGTTGCCGTTGCCGGTCACGGTCAGCCGGTCTTCCTTCCCATCGCCGAGGCCAAGGCGATCGCGCAACGCTCGCCGGCGTTCGAAGGGGTCGCGGTAATGCGCGGCGCGTTCGGCGGCGCCCAGCCGAAACCGGCGGAGGATTTCGATACTCTCGGTGTGAGCACAAGACTTGTCGCGCGCAATAGCCTTGGCAATGAAGTGGTCGGCGCATTGACAAGGCTCTTGCTGGCGGCGCGGCCTGCCGTCGCCGCCCGGATTCCGATCGCGAACCGCATCGAAGCGCCGGCTGCCGACAAGGGCGCGGCTCTCCCGGTTCATCCCGGCGCCCTTGCTTTTCTCGACGACGAAGAAGAAAGCTTTTTCGACAAATACAGCGATGCTTTTTATATTGGCGCGATGTGTCTCAGCGTGCTCGGCACCGGGCTGGCGGCGGTCGCGGCGAGGCTCACGCGCCACCAGACCGCGGACGCCGATAAGATCCTGCGCCGGTTAATCGAAATCACCATGGCGGCACGAAGCGCCAGACACGCCAGCCTGCTCGACGGCTACGAGGAGGAAGCCGATGAGCTTTTGGCGCTAGCGCTGGCGCCGGATGCGGTACACGCATTGAGCGTCAACCGGATGGGCGCCTTGACCCTAGCGTTGAACCAGGTGCGCCATGCCATCGCCGAGCGGCGGCAAAGTTTTGCGATCCCAATGCGCGCCAAATTTTCGCCGCGCATCGTTCGCGAATAGGCGAGCCGCGTTGGCCACTGGATCCGCGCTTCGGTATGGGCCTGGGATCGATCCACCCCTCACTCCAGAGCGGCGCGGACGCTTCTCGACATTCCGCTGTCGCCGCTGCCGGTCAGGCTCCTATTTCTTCAACGGCCTCCGCGCCACGCCGGGAACATCAAGGCAGCCAACCAGCTTGACGCGCTCAACTCGGATGACCGCTGCGACTGTGCCATCCCGATCCAGGGCGACGAGGGAACGGCTCAAGTCATCAACAGGGGTCATGGGGCAACTCCATCAACTGCATCCAGCGGCGATGGTGCCGCATCCTCGCCGCCCGCCCCATAGCCGAAGGATCGATCGGATCGAGGTCGGGGCTGTAGGCTGGCAAAAAGCCCTGCGTCGCCGCGGTTGCCTCGATGGCTTTTCGAACGCCGGCGCATTTGTGGGAGCCGAGCGGAGCACGCCGGACGCCCCTGGCGGGCGGAGAGGTGTCCATCATCCCGATTTCACCCGGCGACAAAGTCGGCACGAGGACCTGTTCGACATAGCGAGAAACTTTGCGCCGTTGATCGGGCCATCGAAGACACAAGGAGCGGTGATGCGGCGGTGACGCAAGGCGGCCACGAACGGCGTCGTTTTCCAGTGACCGAAGGGCGCTTGGGCGAGCAGCCTTTTGCCTCTTTCACACCGCCCGAGGATCAAGGCTTTTCTGCATCTCGCGCCAGGCCGCGCGGGCGGCCTTGACGTCAGGCCGCTCCTGCTCAGCGGCATGCAGGGTTTTATGGAATGGCCCGCCC
>QHBR01000284.1 GCA_003244015.1 Hyphomicrobiales bacterium
AATATTTTTCGAGGTGCCCTCTAGTTGGATTCAATCTTCCGCCGTGGATAGTTGGAGGCCTCGGCGTTCTCATCGCCGTCATCGAAGGGCTTCAGCAGCTCAACCAGTATCAAGCGAATTGGATCGCTTACCGCTCCACCAGTGAAGCTCTCAAACACGAGAAATTCCTGTTTCTCGCTAAAGCTGGACCGTTCGCGGCAGCCGCGGATCCGCATGTGCTCCTAAGCGGAACGGATTGAATCGCTTGTCTCGCAGGAACACGCAAAATGGGCCGCCGGGCAAGAATATGCCGAGCGACTGAAGAAATCTGACGGAATGGCGAGCAAAAACGAAGGCTAATCGCGGCGCCCGCGACCCACGATTCTCGCGCTTCGCAAACCCCTTGACGAAGCCTTCGAAATGAATGCGAATATTGGGTTACGCCCGTACACGGCAGCCGAGGCGGTTTGAGCTCGCTTACTTTGCTAGAGAATTGCAACGCGCATGGTAAAGATTTTCATCAGCTACCATCGGGCGAGCAAGGACGGCGTCGAACAATTGGTTGATGACCTGAAGGATGTCGATCAGGCGACTTGGTTCGACAGGACCTGTCGGGAGGTCAAAATTGGTGGGACAATATCCTTTCAGAGATTAGAGACTGTGAGATCTTCGTTGCGGCGCTTACGCCAGATTTTCTTGAATCTCGAGCGTGTCAACGAGAAATGAAATATGCCAAAGCTTTGCAAAAGACAGTGCTTCCGGTTCGGCTATTAGACGAAGTTTCGCCAGATTCTCTTCCGCCCGATTTGAGCGAACTACAATGGGTAGACTACAGCCGCTTGGACAAGGATGCTTTCAAGAGCCTTCAGCGAACTCTCAAACACTTACCGAAAACGCCACCGCTCCCCGATCCATTGCCGGATGCGCCACCAGTTCCAATTTCCTATTTGAGTAATTTGAGAACGAAGATCGACACCGATTCACAACTTGAGCTTCAGGATCAGGTCCAACTGGTTTTCGAGCTACGATCGCAATTTAGAAATGGTGATCCTGCTAAGGAAATAATTGATCTCCTCCAACGGCTGAAGAAGCGCGAAGACCTCTTTGCTGGAGTGTCGCGGGACATCGAAGATCTTCAACGTGAAATCGATCATGGGCAGAGTGGCGGGGAAGCACCCGGCAGTCCGTCAACCGCGATGGCTATGACGCGCATCATGAACGCGGCGCGGGCGCGCGTGTTCAAGCGTGGACCCATCCAAAGCACATCGGGCAATGGCGGGAGCGACGTCGCAAAAACCACCGGCTATCTGGTCATGACGGCGCTCGGCGCGTTTGTGACATGGCTGATCGCGGGATCGATGGGCGCGCTTGGGCCGGCGCTGACGGCGCTCCTTTCGATCCTCGGCGGCATTTCATTTCTGGCTATTTCGCTCATATACGAGCGCTATTTTGAGATCCTTGGCGCCGGAGGTGGATCACCCGAGCGCGAGAGCTACGTGAAACTACGGGCAGATCTCGCGAGCGGTGGCCTCGCGGGGAGTCTTTACGACAGTAGTTTGGAGAAAATTCTCGATCGACAAGTTCTTCGACGGTCCCGAAATGGCGGGGCGTTCGCTCTTTCCCCATGCGTTTGGCCTTGAGAATGAAAGGCCGCTGTGGACCCCGCGCTCCTTGGACCGCTGCCTGTTCCTCGCGCTCGTCTATCCAATCGCGATGATTTTTGTGATCTGGGCAGTCGCCGGTAACGCCGGCCCGGCGGAAATGGCGCTAGGCCTAAAGCCTGATGTCTCCGGCTTGGCGAGAAGTCTCGTCGCGGCGGCGGCCATTTTCGTAGGTTTCGTCTTATGGAGTTTCTTCCGGCGCAAAGGACGGAACTCGAGTGTCTGGGGCCGTGTCACTGACAAAATCGATGGTGTCGGCGCGACCGCCATTGTCGCCGCTCTGATCGCCTTGGGTACTGTCGGTGGCGCGACCGCTCTCACCGCGTTCGGTTTCGTTGGCGCTGGCGCCGTTGCGTTCGGCGTCGCCGTTGTCGGGGCGGTCGCGAGCACCAACCGCGTCGCCGGCGCGGTCACCGTCGCTACTGCGGTTCCAATCGCCTTTGGCCTGGCTTTCGGTTTGGGTGGCGAGCCCCAGAGCATTGTCGCTGTGGTTGTCGCTGCCGCCGCTACTGCCACTCTCGGCATTCTGCTCCTCTGTTGGATCGCGATCAAATGTGGGGCGCAAGGCGTTTTTTTGTTTTTCTTCATTCCCGCAGCAATTATGGCCTGCCTGGCCGCAGTGAATCTTTTGTTGCCGCTAACGACCTGGCGCTACACCGGCCCGTTGCTACTGTTCCAGGGCCTGCTCACGCTGATCAACGCGCCATTTAACTGGGCATCGGTCGGGCTGACACGGGCGCTTTTGCGGCGCGGCCTCGAACTTAAAGGATGGTGGCCCTATTTCTTGGCTTTCATCAATGTGCTTCTTACGACTGCCATCGTCGCGGCGCTCGCCTTGGCCATGGTGATCGCCATTCAAGCATTCAACGAAGTGGTAGCGCATGGCGTCCAGCCGCCAATGGTGCCGCGCGACCTTCCCTTCGAGGGTATCGCGCTCGGGGGCTTGTTCGAAGGCATCTCCAAGAACCCGGCGGCTCCGGAATATTGGTGGATCTACGCGCTTTTGCTCGCAACCATGATTCCGAGCCTCATTAGTCTCATGATCGGAGGCGCGTCGCTGACTTCGGGGATACCCGGGTTGCCATCCTTGCTCCTCCGGTTCATGCCCGAGGGCAAAGTAGAAGCTTGGAATCGAACTTGGCTCGCGGTCGTCTTGACGGCTCAGCTTTTCCTTGGGGCGACCCTCGGCGTCGTCGCCGGGGCATTTCTCGTCGTAGCATTGAGCGTTTATGTCATGCCCGACGCCGGTCTCAGTCTACTAGAACAGGCTCGCGCCGTCGCGGCTCTCGACTTGCCAGCGCAGGTGGGAGCATATTTGGCGAGGTTCCTTTAGCGCCTGTTTCAATTGCCTGAACAGACCCGAAGCCCTCATGCTGAGCGAAAGGAAGCCCGAGCTTCCATTGCGAGCGCGAGCTGCGTGGCGTATCCTTCGAGACGCAAGCTTCGCCTGCTCCTCACGATGCGAAACTTCCCATTATTCTGCGCAATCCCACTCGCCTGAAGGCGCGAGGCGTATGATGCCTTGTAAGGTTTTTGACCCCAATCGTACCAAAATGTTTCACGTGAAACATTTTGGTACGATTAACGAATCATCTCCTCTGGCCGTCACGCTAGGCAACGCTATACCCCGTTCACGTCGCGACCCGAAAATCCCTGGGGCCGATGACGCGCAAATTGCCGGTGACCGAGTCGCGAAAGCTTCCCCAGTTCCAAGGGACCTTGCCGCGCAAGAAGTCGAGCGCGCATCCGAGAATTGCCCGCACGTGGCGTAGCATCTGTTGTGTGTGACGTGTTCCATCCACTATCGGGAGAGAATTCTCTATCCAAACCTAGGGGACCACACGCTCATTCTCGTGCGTCACCATATCGATGGGCGACGCCGGTCTTCTCGTCGATCCACTCGCGGACGCGCGGAAAAACCTCCGCCAATCCCAGCACGAGATGCTTGCCGCCGGATACGAGCATGAACGTCTTCGGCTCATTGGCGAGTTCGAAAAGCCGCCTGGCCAAGCTGATCGGAATGACATCGTCTTCGTCTCCGTGCAGGACGAGGATCGGAATATGCACGTCGCAGATCGCGAGGTCCGAGCGAAACCGATCGAACATCAACCAATTCACCGGAAAGATCGGATAATGCGCCGCGGCCACCTCCACCGCCGACGAAAAGGGCGAATCGAGCACGAGAGCGGCAGCTTCATGCGTCGCCGCGAGGGCGATCGCGACGCCAGTGCCGAGCGATTCGCCCATCAAAACAATACGGCCGCCGTCATAGCCGCGCGCACGCGCTTCCCGATAGGCTGTTTCGCCATCGGCCATCAGGCCCTTTTGTGTCGGAGAGCCGGTCGAGCCGCCATAGCCGCGATAGGATGTAGCAAGAAACCCGTATCCGCTCGCCGTAAGCGCGCTGAAACGCGGAACGCGATCGGCCAAAGCGCCGCCATTGCCGTGGAAATACAACATCAGCGGATGCCCGTCCTTTGCCGGAACATACCAAGCGACCAGCGTCTCGCCGTCATCGGTCGTAAGACGCAGGTCTTCGACGCCGCTCATGCCGGCTTGCGCGGGATCGACCAGACGACGATCTGGAAAATATTGAAGCCGCCGCTGTAAGACCGTCAGGCCGGCGATCATCAGAATGTAAATCGCGACAAAGCAAGCGAGCGGCCATCTCAATACAGTCATTACGATCTGCCCCTTCAAACCGGCAGCCATCGGATGGCGAGCTTGTTGAGGCCGAGATTGCCGCTGTTGATGGATTTTGGCAATGGCAAACGCCCGGCGTGGAGTTCCCATGCACAAAAGCGGTTGACACGATTTGTAGCGAACCTCGCCTGGCAAAAACGAACGTCTCGGGAAAATAGGGCGGCCATGGAGTCTCGATGGCCAGTATCCCTTAGCGTAGCCACGGTTCGAGACGGTATGCGCCGTCTCTCGTTATAATCGAGCCTGATTTTTTGCATTGGCGACACTTGTGGCAAGGCTTGGGGCAACGCCGCGCCGCATTACCTGTCCGCATCGGGGAGAGGCGCTTCGATAGCATCCATCGCTCCCGCTGCCACCTCTTTATTCGCGGAAAAGAATACCCAGCTTGCGGCCCGCATCGCAGTGTTGCGCCAATGTCACATCGGCCATTCAAATGCCGGGCGAGATGTAATCGAAGGTTTGACGAAATCGGCGCCCGTGCTAGACTTCTATTATGGCTGATAGGAAACAAACAATTAAGCTGGGAATTGCGCTGGCGGTCGCGGTTCTTGCCGGCATCGCGGCCGTTTGGGTTGCGGCGCCGCTTTTGGTGTTAGCGGCGCTGTTGTTCGCGTGGGGTTTGGAACCCAAACGCACGGAGGAATTTATTGGGCGTTTGCCGTCCGGCAATTACGTCCTCCAGGCATTGGCTAAATTAGACTCTATAATCTCCGGCTGGAGTTGAGAGAGCCCTAACGGCGGCCGCCCAGAATTACACAGACCCATCGCCGTAGTCGCTCCGGTCGCGCCTCCCCGGCCAGCCCTTTCGCTAAGCTTCGTGTCTTGGTGACCAAATGGCGACCGCGCCGAGTCTTTCGCCTTTTTCGTTTCCAAGAAAGCCGGGCCAAAATGCTTCGATGCCGCGCGTTCGCGAAAGCGCGCAATGTCTCGCGAAGCGCTCTCCACCGCCGCGGAAACTGCCCGCCCAACTGCAATGAACGCGCCAGACAGAGAAAGCGCCGCGGCGCCGGATTGCCGTTCATCCCCTTTCAGAAAAATCCGACGTTCTCGATTAGGGGGAACGTTACTGTTTTTTAGTCATATCAAGAGCTCCGCACATTCGAGAAGGGTCATTGATGCCGAGCGTGATTGCGATGGGGACCGGCGCCGCCGCGAAGATCGACGTAACAATCATTATGCCTTGTCTGAACGAGGCAAAGTGGCTGCCCGCCTGTATCGCCAACGCCAAGAAGGCGCTCACGCGCATGCGGGCGGAGCTCGGCTTGAACGGTGAAATCCTCATCGCCGACAACGGCAGCGCGGACGGGAGCCAATCGATCGCAAGGGCCCTAGGCGCGACGCTCGTCGAGGTCTCGCAACCAGGTTATGGCGCGGCGCTCGCCAGCGGCATGAAGTCGGCGTCGGGCACGTTTCTGGTCTTGGGCGACGCCGATGGCTCTTACGATTTTCGCGAATGCGTCGAAATGATTCGCGCCCTCATGAATGGCGCGGATCTCTGCATGGGGTCGCGCTTCAAAGGCAAGATCAAAGCCAACGCGATGCCATGGAAGAACCGGTATATCGGCAATCCCCTGCTTACTGGCGCCTTGAACCTTCTATTCGGTGCCGGCGTCAGCGACGCGCATTGCGGCCTGCGGGCGCTTACAAAGGCATGTTTCGAGCGGCTTCACCTGAGCGGACACGGAATGGAATTCGCCAGCGAGATGATCATCAAGGCGGCACTCAAAGGCGAACAAATCGCCGAGGCGCCAGTCACGCTTTCGCCTGATCTACGTGATCGGCCGCCTCACCTTCGGCCGTGGCGTGACGGATGGCGGCATCTGCGCTATCTCTTGATGCTCAGCCCGACCTGGGTCTTCGCGGTGCCGGCGCTGATCGCTCTCGGCGTGTCGCTGGCGATCTGGACCTACGCCGCCGTCGAGACCTCCCTCGGGGCGAGCGCCACGTCTCCCATCGGCAATCAATGGATTATCCTCGCCGGGGCGATGATCGGCCTAAGCCATAACGGGACTGCTCGCCGCCGCGACGCCATCTTTACGGCGTCAGGGAAGGCTATCGCCGTCCAGCGCCTCGGACGGCCCCGATGGCGCGGTGGATTTCTCTCGAGTCCATGCTGGCGAGCGGTGTGGCGGCGGCAGGGTTCGGCTTTGCCGTCTTGGTGACTTTGTTCGGCTATTGGACACGCCATGGTTACACGATGATAGGCACCGTCCTTCCGGCAGTGACGGGGACGACGCTGATCGTTGTCGGCGCGCAAAACATTCTGGGCGGATTTCTGCTGGCGATTATCAGTGGCCATGAAGCGGATTTTCTGAAGGACAGACCAGAAAGCGCGCCGCGATTGGCGAACCCGCGCGCACATCAACGGGAGCCGAAGCGTGCCGCCACGCGTTAGAATCGCCTCGGTCGGCGTCGGGTGGGTCGCCCGGCACCGCCATCTTCCGGTTATGGACCGAAGCGACCAGTTCGAGGTCGTCGGCGTTATCGATCGTAAGCCGGGCTACGCCGCCGAGGTTGCGGCGACACGGGGCTATCGCCGCCATGCGCAGGCGTCGTCGCTCGCGCAGGCGCTATGGATCGACGAAGTAGATGCGGTGGCGGTGGCCGCTGCGCCGATGGCCCATTATCAATTAGCGAAAGAGGCGCTGGCGCTCGGCAAGCATGTGCTAACCGAAAAGCCTTTCGTTATGACTCGAGCGGAAGGCGAGGAGCTCGTAGAGATCGCCGAACGTTCGGATCGCCGGTTGGCCATCGTTCACAATTTTCAGTTCGCCCGCTCGACCAAGCGACTCCTTGCGGACGTCGCGAGCGGGGCGCTTGGCCAGATTCGCGGTGTGGATGCCGTGCAATTCGGGAATCCGGCGAGACGATTGCCAGAATGGTACGAACAGCTGCCTCTCGGACTCTTCTACGACGAGAGTCCGCATCTGCTTTATCTGTTGCGCGCGATCGCCGGCCCGCTGCGTCTTGCTCAAGCGAAGATAATTCCGAGCATGATCGGATTGAAAACACCCGCTCGGATCGATGCGTGGTTCGACGCATCCGAAGGCTATCCGATTCGACTGAGCTGCAATTTCGAGAGTCCCGTCAGCGAATGGCACCTCCTCGTCTTCGGCGAAAGAAGGCTCGGGATCGTCGATATCTTTCGCGATATCTATCTCTCGCTACCCAACGACGGAACCCATGACGCGCGCCGCGTGATCACGACGAGTCTCGTCGCCACCTTCCAGCATTGGCTCCAGCATGTGACAAGCGGCGTACCGCATCTGAGAGGACGGCTGTTCTACGGCAACGACGAGGTCTTCGCGCGTTTCGCCGCGGCGATCGGAGGCGACCAGAACGCTCTAGCTCCAATCGGTCCCGATCGCGCGTTGGAGATACTGAAATTGCAACATTCTATCGTAGCTTTCCGCTGAAGCGAAAATCCTGAATGAGCAACGCCCGGCTCCTGCGCGATTTCGTCGCCGCCTATCCGGCCCAGCCCGCGACGGCCTATTGGCGGGCGATCGAGATCGGGGCTCTCGTTCGACTAGGCTTGCCGGAAGGTCTCGGGCTCGATCTGGGCTGCGGCGACGGTATTCTCACCGATATCCTCTTGCGACACGCGGGGGCTCGGCAACTCGTCGGCGTCGACCTCGATCCCTTGGAAACAAAAGCAGCCGGGAAATTCCCGTTTTATTCGCGCCTGCATGTTGCGCCGGGAAACGCAATTCCGGAAGCAAGCGAGACATTCGATTTCGTGCTGGCGAACTCGGTGCTTGAACATATCCCCGGTCTCGACGGAACGATCGCGGAATCGGCGCGCTTGCTGCGGCAAGGCGGTCGATTCCTGTTCACAGTTCCAGGGCCAGCCTTTCACGCCAATTTGCGTGGCCCATTATGGCCTGGCGTCGAAAGGTCCGCCTATTTGGAGACGCTCGACCGGCGTATCGTGCATTATCATTATTTGTCCATCGCGGATTGGGAAGCGACCGCCGCGCGGCACGGTATGGTTCTCGACGGCTGCCTCGGCTATTTCGACGCGGTCGAAACAAAGCGCTGGGAAACGCTGGCGCGAATGACCGGCGGCCTTCTCTATTTGCGTCTTGGCGAAACGCGCAGGCCGATCGAAATTCAGCGCCGGTTGGGCATTCGAGACATGCAAAACAAGGGCGGGTTGCCAAACGTCGTGGCTCGGTTGATCGCCTCTGTTATCAGCCTCCGCGCTCCCGTCGACCGCAACGAAACTCATTGGCTCGACACGAATGGCGCGTCCTGCCTTCTCGTTCATGGTAGAAAAGTCTGATGCCCCCGACGCCGGTTCGCGATTTTCGCAGCACCGGCTCGCCGAGGTTCGTCCGCTATGCCGGCGTCGGCGCAATTTGCGCCGTTCTAAACAACATTTTCCTGATCGCGATCGTCGCCGCGGGATTTGGCTATCTGCCGGGCCTGATGATCGTATGTCTACCGATGCTCGTCATCGGCTTTGCTCTTCACACAACATTAACTTTCGAGGTGAAGCCAACGGCAGGGGCCTTTCTCCGTTACAGTCTGGCGATGCTTGCGAACTATCCGATGTGGATCGCCGGCCTTTTCATCCTTTGTGATGTCATGAAGCTGCCAATCTTCATCGCCAGTCCGGCCGGGACCTTGTTCCTGTTTTTTTGGAATTATGTCTCGGCGCACTGGGCCATTGCGCGATCGACTTGTTTCAAATCCATTTGGCGGCGTGGCGCCGGGAACTTGGACTCTCGATGACCGCGCATGAACGGGACGCACCACCCCGATCCGTCGTCAAGCTCCTCACCGTGTCGCATTATTTCGAGACGCATCGCGGCGGCATAGAAATAGTCGCAAGCTCTCTCGCGCGAGAACTCGCGAACCGAGGCATCGACGTGACCTGGCTGGCGACCGATGCCGCGACGATCTCTGCAACGACAGAAAATGTGACGCGAATCGCTCTGCGCGCCTCCAATCTCCTTGAGCGAACGATAGGCATTCCCTATCCACTAGCCTATCCATCGGCCTGGCGACGAATTTTTCGTGAGACGAAACGCGCCGACGCCGTTCTGATCCATGACGGACTCTATCTGACGAGCGTCGCCGCCGCTCTCTCCGCATACTGGGCAGGCAAGCCCTACATCGTCGTTCAGCACATCGGAATGGTGCCATATAGGAACGTCCTATTGCGCTCCCTAATGAGCGTCGCCAACAAGGTTATCGCGAGGACCGTTTTGAAACACGCGGACCAAATCGTGTTCATCAGCGAAGTCACACAACGTTATTTCGCCAGTCTCGAATGCGCGCGCCTGCCGCACCTGATATTCAACGGCCTCGATACGAACGTTTTCAACCCACCTGGCAACGACATTGAAGCGATAGAAGCGAGGCATCGTTTTGATCTCCCCCTTTCTTGTCCGGTCGCACTTTTCGTCGGGCGCTTCGTCGAAAAAAAAGGCTTGGCCGCGCTGCGGAGCCTCGCGCGGGAACACCCCGGCATCATCTTCGCGCTTGCCGGCTGGGGCCCAATCGATCCATGCAAGTGGAACCTCGCCAATGTCCGCGTGTTCACATCGCTCTCTGGCGCAACTCTCGCCTCGCTTTATCGGGCAAGCAGCATTCTGGTCTTACCCAGCGCGGGCGAAGGGTTTCCGCTCGTCATCCAGGAAGCGTTGGCCTGCGGCTTGCCAGTCCTCTGCGGTTTGGAAACGGCGGGCGCAGACTCGTCAGCGTGCCCTTTCGTGACCGGCGCGCCGGTCGATCCACGCGATCCAGAGCGAACGGCGCAATTGTTTTCTCAAGAGATGGCTCGATTGCTTGCAAAGCCGAATACGACGGCAGAACGCATGAAACGTTTCGAGTTCGCTCGCTCCAGTTACTCCTGGGCCACCGCTGCGGAACACTATACCGACATGCTACACAAACTTAGCTGAGATCGAGGCTACATCGATCGTGCAGATGGACTGCATACTGACGATCGTATAACAATAGGCGAATACCGTTCATGTTCACCCCGGCGCAAGCGCGATTTGGTCTCGATAGATTCAGGGTGCCGCGCGACCTGCGGCGGGCCTCGATCATGTGCGCATTGGCGATAGCTGCTGGTGTTGCCGGCGCTTTCAGCGCGAGCGGGCTTGCTCCCGCC
>QHBR01000313.1 GCA_003244015.1 Hyphomicrobiales bacterium
GGCATGGAGACGACGCGCGCCAGGACCTTTTGATCTTGCAGCTTTTGGCGAGCCGCGATGATCAGGCCGACCTCCGAACCGCTCGCTATCAGAATGGCGTCCGGCCTGCCGTTTGGCGCATCGGCCAAGACGTATGCGCCGTGCCGCAAACCGTCCGCCGGGGCAAATTGGGCGCGATCGAGGGTGGGCACATTCTGACGCGTCAGAACCAATGCAATGGGATGGTCTCCCGCCTCCAGGGCGACGCGCCAAGCGACGGCCGTCTCATTGGCATCACCCGGACGAATGACCGTGAGGCCTGGAACCGCACGCAGGCCGGCGAGTTGCTCCACCGGTTGATGGGTGGGTCCGTCCTGTCCCAAGGCAATGCTGTCGTGGGTGAAAACATAGATCACGTGCAGCCCCATCAGCGCGGCGAGGCGGATTGGCGGCCGCATGTAATCGGAGAAAATTAGAAATGTCGCGCCGAAAGGCAAGGCGCCGCCGTGCGCCGCCAAACCGTTCAGGATCGCTCCCATGCCATGCTCGCGTACGCCAAAATAAAGATTGCGGCCGGCGTAGCCAAAAACACCTTCTACCGCGCCTTGCTTATCGCATGCGTTCATTCCAGCGGGCTCAAAATCTCCCAGTCCCGAAAGTGCAGTAAATGTCGATGGATTCAAATCCGCCGAGCCGCCGATCAATGCTGGCAATCGAGATGCAACGGCATTCATCACCTGCCCCGCGGCGACGCGGGTCGCCAGGCCCTTTGCATCGGCGGGGAAAACGGGAATATCCCGATCCCATCCATCGGGTAATTCGCCGCGCGTGACCTGTTGAAAGACTTTGGCCACATCTGGAAACGCTCGGGCGTACGCTGAGAATTTGTCTCTCCACTCCGTCTCGGCCAACTTTCCCCGCTCGATCGCCTTGCAAAAATGTTCGCGCGCCCGCTCGGGAATATAAAATAGCGGCTCTATCCGCCAGCCCAGTTTCTGCTTTGTCAGCCGCACTTCGTCGGCGCCCAGCGGCGACCCGTGCGATTCAAAACTGTCCTGCTTGTGGGGCGAACCATAGCCTATGTGGGTGCGCACCGGAATCAGCGACGGGCGGTGCGTTTCGCCGCGAGCCGCGCGCAGCGCCCTGTCGATAGCCGCCAGGTCGTTGCCGTCTGCGACCGACTGGACATGCCAGCCATACGCCTCGAAGCGGCGCGCACGATCCTCGGTAAAGGTAAGATCGGTTCCAGCCGACAGCGTCACATGGTTGTCGTCATATAGGTAAATCAACTTGCCGAGCTTCAAATGGCCGGCAAGGGATGCGGCCTCCGAGGCGACGCCTTCCATCAGGTCGCCGTCGCTGACGATCCCGTAGGTGAAGTGATTGACGATCTCGGCGCCGGGGCGATTGTGACATGCGGCCAGGTGCGCTTCGGCCATCGCCAGACCCACGCCGTTGCCGAAGCCTTGACCGAGCGGCCCCGTGGTCGTCTCGACGCCTGGCGTAACGCCACGCTCGGGGTGGCCCGGCGTCATGCTACCCCATTGGCGAAACAGTTTGATTTGTTCGAGAGGCAGATCGTAACCGGTGAGGTGAAGCAAACTGTACAGCAGCATCGATCCGTGCCCAGCAGACAGCACGAAGCGATCGCGGTCGAACCATTCGGGACTGGCCGGATTGTGCTTGAGGAACCGGGTCCACAGCACATAGGCCATCGGCGCGGCGCCCATCGGCAGTCCCGGGTGCCCGCTATTAGCCTTTTGCACAGCATCCACGGAAAGGAAGCGCAGAGTGTTGATGCACTCATTATCCAATGCAGGATCGGGATCCAATGCGAGATCGCGAGGCATTGTAGAAGGCGTTGCGTTCATTCGAATTCTCCGCTTTGATCTTCGTTTTGGCGAGTTTTGGCGAGCACCGGTCAATCTCCGGCCTTCTTCAATTCGCCGCATGCGATCGGCAGCGTCACCTGCGCCGGGATGTTGTCCAGGGAAGCGACCGTCGCAGGAAGCTTCGTTGATGCAGGGACCCCGTGCAGGAAGACCACACGCCGATCGAGATCAAGCTGCTGACCTGGGAATTTCGCGGCGAATGCATCCTTCAGAGCCTTCAAGGAAACAGTTTTCTCGTATGAATAGGAACCATCCGCCCCCGCGGCCGGGTAGGTGTCCTTGACTATCTCCATGCTGACGGGATCATCATGAAACGGCACCATTGTCGTTCCTGCAACCGGATCGGTTTCGATCAGATCGATGATCCCATCGCCATTCGTGTCGTTGCGGGCCGCCGGGCATTTGGACTTCCGATCGCCCTTGGCAAATCCGTGGAGATGCTGAAGGTGCTCCATGTTGGGGGACACGCCCTTGGCGCTGACGTGAATCGTCAGCTGGTCCCCGGAAATGGTGAAGGCCGCTTCTCCCCTGGCCTCGGAACCGGTCGTCTTCGAGTTGAGTGGCGACAGCTCGGCTTTGTAGGTCACGTCAGCATTTTCGGCTTGAACCACGGAAATTCCCGCAAAGGCGGCCAGCACGCCGGCGAGGCCCATGGCGGCAAATGAGTGCTTTTGGAGTCTCATGGTGTTCTCCTCATGATCGGCATCCGAACTGCGTTTCTGCTCCATTGCCACGTGCTTCTGTATGGTAATGCCGGGCGTGCCCGATACTCTATTGACGCAATCGAAATCGTGCCGTCCGCGCACGGGCATCCTTGCGGCTTTCTCCATTCTTGGACTTCCACCGGCGAGAGATCAAATCGGCATACGGTATCCATAGAACTCATGATCTTCGTTATAGCCGCCCTGGCCGGCGCCGAGGTCGGCGAAGTCGTGCACGAACTCGATCGCCGCGATCCACTTGACCATCTTGAAGCCCAGCTCGTTCTCGCAGCGCAGCCGCAGCGGCGCCCCATGAAGAACGCTGACCGGCGCTCCATTCATCTCATAGGCGAGGATGGTCAACCGGTGCCGCATATTATGAATCTCGTGAACGTCGTAATAGCCGCCGCCGTCGCCGCCGTCGGCGAATGAGTAGAACACGGCGTAGCGGGCCTCGGACGTCGGCTTCACGATGTCCAGGATGTCGCGCATCGGAACCCCGCCCCACTTGGCGACGCCGGACCACCCCTGGATGCAAAAATGCGTCGTGATTTGTTCTTGCTTCGGCAGGGCCTTGAGGTCGGAGAAGGAAAATTCCCGAGGCGCCTCCACCAGGCCACCGACGCGTAGCCGGTAGTGATCGAACTGTTCCGCCACGAGTGCATCGAATTCGGCGGAGTTCGGCATCGTGCCGTTCGGCCAGAAATGCGGCGAGATGTCCTTCTCGGTGAGCTGGGAATTCGGGTCCCACCACTCGGACAGCCCCTTGATCCAGCCTACCATGAACTCTCCCGTCTTCTGCACCAGGCGGGCGTGCCGGAGCGTGAAGGGCGAGACGCCCCACCAAGCCAGCCCTACCACCAACATGGCTAAGACGAACGGCAGGAACCCGGCCCAGGAGGCATTCTCGACGCCGGCGAACATGTGATTTGTGTTCTGCCGTAGGCCGGTGACGAACACCATGATCCCGTGCGCCAGGATGAACAGCACGAACCAGGAGAACGAGACGAAGTGAATGGAGCGGGCCGCCTGCCGGTTCAGGACTTTCCCGAGCCAGCCCGACTTGTTGGAGATCGCCGGGCTCTGCATGAGGCCGGTCGCGATCGAAACCGGCGCGGCGATGAACACCGTGATGAAATAGGTAAGTTGTTGCAACCCATTGTAGCGCGTCCAGCTTTCGTCGACCGGAAAGTTCAGCGACG
>QHBR01000255.1 GCA_003244015.1 Hyphomicrobiales bacterium
AAACGATGGTGACGGGTTTGCACCATCGGCGTTATTGAGCGGACTCTTTATCGGCATGGCGTCCAAGATCGTGGTCGGCCTGCCAACTGGCGTGGAAGTGTTCGAGAAATGAACGGCGCAATGGACGATCGAACGTCAATCTCCCGAAGTGGTCCGCGGACCTTGGCGATCGATGTCGGCGGCACGGGGCTGTTGCGCGCGATCGCAGATCTTACGGCACCTCTGCCTTCCTTTGATCGTATTTCCATCGGCTTTCCAGGCGTGATCCGCGACGGACGCGTCATCACGGCGCCGCATTTTGGCGACCGCCGGTGGCGCGATTTTCCATTGGCCGCCGCCTTATCCAAGCGTCTCGGCAAGCCGGTTCGTTTGCTCAACGACGCCGAGGTCCAGGGCTTCGGTATCGTCAAGGGGCGCGGTCTCGAAGTCGTGCTGACGCTCGGCACCGGTGCCGGCACGGCGGTATTCCGCGATGGAGTGTTGATGCCGCATCTCGAATTGGCGCAGCACCCCATCCGCGGCAACCAGACCTACAACGATTATATCGGCAGCAAGGCCTTGCGGCGCGACGGCGCGAAGAAATGGAGCCACCGCGTCCGCATGACGATCAAGATTCTCAATTCTCTCCTTCACTACGATGTACTGTATCTCGGCGGCGGCGTCTCAAAATTCCGCGACAAACTCATCTCAGGCATGATCGCCAATGGCTATGAGCGCGATTACGCCGAGCAGACCTTTAGGCAACTCGAGGGTTTTGGGAGTTACGGATTTCCAGAAAGCCACGCGGCCTCTTTTGCGCTGATCGCCTATGCCTCGTCCTGGCTCAAATGCCATCATCCAGATGTCTTCTGCGCCGCGCTCTTGAACGCCCAACCGATGGGTTTTTACGCACCGGCCCAGATCGTCCGCGACGCGCGCGATCATGGCGTCGATGTCCGGCCTGTTTGCGTGAACGCCTCCCGCTTCGACTGCACGCTGGAGCCGACCGTCCGGGGGAACCGCTTCGCTGTCCGGCTCGGCTTGCGCATGGTCCGCGGTCTTGCCAATACCGATATCGCCGCCATCGTTGCCGCACGCGCGGACCAGCCCTTCGCTTCGATCGACGATCTCTGGCGCCGCGCCGGCGTTCCGGCCGCCGCGCTCGTGCGGCTCGTCGAGGCCGACGCCTTCCGGCCGTCCCTAAAACTTGCACGGCGCGAGGCGCTGTGGGCGATCAAGGCGTTGCGCGACGCGCCGCTGCCTCTTTTTGCGGCTACCTCAGACCGTGAAGCCAAGACCGTTCCGGAGGCCCAAGAGCCAACGGTGGCGCTCCGCCCCATGACCGCCGGCGGCGAAGTGGTCGAGGACTATGGCCATGTCGGGTTAACGCTGCGCAGCCATCCCGTCTCATTCCTCCGGGAGGACCTGCGCCGCGGGCGCATCGTCCCCTGCGCCGAGGCGATGCGGGCCTGCGACGGCCGGTGGCTTGAAACCGCCGGCCTGGTGCTCGTGCGGCAAATGCCGGGCTCGGCGAAAGGGGTGATGTTCGTCACCATCGAGGACGAGACCGGCATCGCCAATCTCGTGATCTGGCCGAAGGTGTTCGAGAAGCAGCGCCGGATTATCCTCTCGGCCAGGATGATGGCGGTCCATGGCCGCATCCAGCGCGAAGGCGAGGTCGTTCATCTCGTCGCCCATCGGGTGACCGATCTGTCGGACGCGCTGGCGAGCGTTGGCGATCGTGACGCCATCTTCCCGTTGCCGCACGGGCGCGGCGATGAAATGCACCACGGCAGTCCGGGCCTCGATCCGCGCAGCCTGCCGCCGAAGGGGCTGACAACGCGCGATATCCACATTCCCGGTCTCCACATCGACGCGATCAAGGTGAAGACACGGGAGTTCCGGTAGACTACACACTTTGCCGGCGAAACCCAGCGAGCGGAGCAAGGCGCAAGATGAATTCAGGCTTGTAACGGCCAGTGGATCGGTGCCGTCTCAAACAAATAGGGGCCAGCCGCAAGCGCGCGGCACACAGATTGCGCGAGTGGGGTGAATATGAAACTGCATCCGCAAGACCTGCAAAAAATCGCCCGCCTCACGCTGGAGCACTACAATCAGCACGCCGAAGAATTCTGGGAAGGCACGCGCGATCACAACGTCAGCCAGAACATCGAGGCGCTGTTGCGGCGTATCGAGGGTCGGCCGCCATTCACGATACTCGATTTTGGCTGCGGACCAGGGCGCGACCTCAACGTGTTTGCCGAACAAGGTCATATCGCAATCGGTTTGGAAGGCGCCGTGCATTTTGCGGCAATGGCACGCGCCCATAGCGGCTGCGAAGTATGGCAGCAGGATTTCCTCAAGCTCGAACTGCCCGAAAAATATTTCGATGGCGTGTTCGCCAACGCCGCGTTGTTCCATGTCCCGAGCCAGGAGCTGCCGCGCGTATTGCTCGAACTCCACGCTACGCTAAAACCGGGCGGCGTGCTGTTTAGCTCGAACCCGCGCGGGGGTAATGAAGAAGGCTGGAATAGCGGACGCTATGGCGTGTATCATGATCTTGCAAGTTGGCGCCGCTATACGTCGACCGCGGGGTTCGTGGAACTAACCCATTATTACCGTCCTGACGGCGTGCCGCGCCAATGGCAGCCTTGGCTAGCGAGCGTCTGGCGCAGGCTGGCGCCCTGAAATACATCGCTTCCGCCGGGACGGCCTAAGCAAACAAGGCTAGCACGTTTGCAAGCAGGAGGGAGCGAGAAATGACCGAAGGAATTGCGCGGCGCTCGCCTGCGCCGCGGCGCGAGGACTATGCAGTCGTGGACGGCTCGCGCGGGCCGCGCCGCGATTTCAGGATCACGGCCGGATTGCGCGAGGGTTGGGATGCCGAGGGGCGGGTCTACGACATTTCAGAGGCGGTGCGCACGGCGCGGGCCTGGATGAGGCGCCGGGTGGGGGCCGGCCTGCCGGCGCTTTCCGGCATGTTCACCCGCGCCGAGGTAACCTATGCCTGGCCCCGTCCGGACGGCTCGGCCGGCTCCGACCGGGAACCGGTTGCGGTGTTCACCGGCGAAGCGGTGCATGCCTATCTCGGACATCTGCCCGACCACGAGATCGAGGCGATGCTGAACGAACTCGCGGTCGAACTCGGTGCCGCCCTTGGGCAGGAACGGCTCTATGTGGCGTTTTGCGACCGGACCTGGATTCTCGACGCTGGCGAGCGCGAAGGGTAGCGGCGGCGCGCGAGTCTCATTCTTTTTAAATTCCAAAAGCGGTCCCGAATCGCGGTAGTGTCTCAGTTTGAATTTCTTCTAATGACCCATTGGGGTCCCTCGGTGCCGCGGGCAGCATGGCCTCCATGCCGCTCGCCCAACAAAAACGCCTGGTTGCCCTAGAATTACCAGCAACCCTAAACGGCATCGCGTGTACGCTTAAGTTCAAATTGCATCCACGCGCGGAGAGTCTCATGGTAAGCGCGGAACCCAACGCCAAGAACCAGCACTATATCTGGCAGCACTATCTGAACGCATGGGCGGTGGACGGTACGTTTTGCTGCTATCGCCAGAAGGACAAGAAGCTGTTCTCGACGCAGCCCAAGGCCGTCGCGAGCGAAAGCTATTTTTATGAGGCCCAGCAGCTCACCGCCGGCGATATAAAATTTCTGGAGGACTTCACCAGCAGGGCGACTGATGAGCGTCACCGCGAATTGAATCGCGACTATGTCAAGATAACTCAGCTCACTTTTGAGCTCCGTGAGCGTCTCAAGAGCACGGACTTGCTTCCCGAAGTGTGTGGTGACCTGGAGGAGAAATTGCGCTGGGCCGAAAGGAACCTGGGCGAGCGCTACCATGCTGGCATCGAAAACAAATGCCAGGACATTCTGGATTCCCTTCGAAGTGGAGATGACCTTTTTTACAAGGATGAGATGCGGTGCGCCGATTTTCTCTACTTTCTGGCACTTCAATATTTCCGGACAGCGAAGATGAGGGAAGGGCTCAGCAACATTCCCAGCTACGTACCCGGCCACGACCCCCGCAGGACCGCGAAGATTCTTAATCATATCTTTGCGACCACGTCGGCGCTGGGCTGTTCCGGGAAAGGAACGCCTATCAAATCGTATTCCTCAAGAACGACACGTCGATTCCCTTCATCGCGGGGGACCAGCCGGTCCTGAACATGCTTGACCCAAAGGCCACGGATGACCTTGAGCTTTACTATCCGCTTTCACCCAAGCTCGCGGTGGTACTGACCAAGGATGCCGCGAGATTTCCGGACCGTGAACGGAGCGTCACGCCGTTTGAAGTGGAACGGTACAACTACGCTATTTACAGCAATTCCGAGGACCAGATCTATTCGAACGATGCGGCTTATCTGCGCCGCTTAGTCGCCGCTTAGCGGCTAAGGGAAAGCACGTGCTCGCGACCTAGCTGTCATTATCATGCCTTCTTTGCGAGTACAGGCGAGCGTGAGACCGATTCGCTATGTTGATGACATTTATGCCGAGTGTGACAAATGGATCACAGACCATGAACTCGCAAGACTTCGCGCAATCGGCATGTCGGCTTATGGCGCAAACCAGAGATTCAAACTGAGACACTACCCGAATCGCCGTCCATGCGGATGTAACACAAGAGACCCCCCGCGAGATTGACGATGGCGCCCTTGGCAGCGAAATTGTCTTGGGATGCCTCGCCCAAGGCTCCCGCGAGCACCCCGCCAAGGGGTGGTCGTCCCGTAATTTTTCGACCGGTGACCTGTCGAAAGGAAAGCTCTATGACCGAAGTGCAAGACGGTGCCGAAGCCCTTCGCCACAAGCAAAAAATGGCAAAGCGCAAGGCCGCGCAGGATGCCGAGGTCGCCGCCAAGACGATAACTGAAAAAGGCCTCCTCATCGTCCATACCGGCACGGGCAAGGGCAAATCGACGGCGGCTTTCGGGCTCTTGCTGCGGGCGCTCGGCCATGAGTGGACTTGCGGCGTCGTGCAATTCGTCAAGGGTGCCTGGGACACCGGCGAACGCCGTGCGCTCGCCCGGTTCGAAGATCTGCTCGCTTGGCACACGATGGGTGAGGGCTTTACCTGGGAGACGCAGGACCGCACGCGCGACATGGCGGCGGCGGCGGCGGCTTGGGCGAAGGCGCGAGAGCTGATCGCCGACCCCAAAATAAAACTTCTCGTCCTCGACGAATTGAATATCGCCTTGCGCTACGATTATCTCCCCGTAGCCGAAATCGTCGCCACGCTGCGCGCCCGCAGGACCGATCTCCATATTGTTGTCACCGGCCGCAATGCGACGCCCGAAATGCTGCAAGCCGCCGATCTCGTGACCGAGATGAGCCTTGTGAAGCATCACTTCGCGGCCGGGGTGAAGGCACAAGCGGGAATCGAGTTCTGAGCATGGCGCGGCGGGCCAAGACCTTGATGCTGCAAGGCACCGGCTCCGGCGTTGGCAAGTCGCTGATTGTCGCGGGGCTGTGCCGCGCCTACCGTAATCGCGGGCTAAAGGTGCGCCCGTTCAAGCCGCAGAACATGTCGAACAACGCCGCGGTGACTCCTGATGGCGGAGAAATCGGCCGCGCCCAGGCGACCCAGGCAAAAGCTTGCGGCGTAGCGCCAAGCGTCGACATGAACCCTGTCCTCTTGAAGCCGCAAAGCGAGCATGGCGCGCAGATCGTTCTGCGCGGCCGGGTGATCGGCCAGGCATCGGCGCGTGAATACCAGGACCTGAAACCGCAGCTTCTGCCAGCCGTGCTCGACAGTTTCGCGGCACTTTGCGAAGATGCCGATCTTGTCCTCGTCGAAGGCGCGGGGAGTGCTTCGGAAATCAATCTGCGCAAAAGCGATATCGCCAATATGGGTTTTGCCCGCGCCGCCGGTGTTCCGGTGATTTTGGCCGGCGACATCGATCGCGGCGGCGTCATCGCTCAGATCGTTGGCACCAAGACCGTGCTCGATCCAGCCGACGCCAAAATGATCGCGGGGTTTCTCGTCAACAAGTTTCGCGGCGATCCGGCCCTGTTTACGAACGGAATGCGAAGCATCGAGGATTTGACCGGCTGGCCAAGCCTTGGGCTTATTCCTTTTTGCCCGGAAGCGGCGCGTTTGCCAGAGGAAGATTCGCTGGCACTTTCCAGCCCAAGACCGCCGCGCGGGGGGGCAATTACTATTGCCGTCCCGGTTCTGCCTGGCATCGCCAATTTCGACGATCTCGATCCTTTTTATTTGGAGAGCGAGGTCCGCCTCGTCATGGTCAAAAGCGGCGAAACCCTGCCCGCCGAGGCGGCGCTCGTCATTCTGCCCGGCTCGAAAGCGACGATCGCTTGTCTCGCGGCTTTCCGGCGCGAGGGCTGGGATATCGATCTATTCGCGCATCTCCGGCGCGGCGGCCACGTGTTCGGCCTTTGCGGTGGCTATCAGATGCTAGGCCGAGGCATCCGCGATCCCCTCGGCGTCGAGGGACCGCCTGGCGAGGTGCCGGGGCTAGGCCTGCTCGACATTGAAACGGAACTTACAGGCGACAAAGTGCTTGCGCCGGTGCATGGCGCCGGAGCGCAAAACGGCGTTCCCTTCAGCGGCTATGAAATACATGTCGGCCGCAGTTTTGGGCCGGATTGCGCGCGGCCGGTGTTGCGTTTCGCCGATGGACGCGGCGACGGGGCGGCGACGGCCGATGGCCTTGTGAGCGGCTGCTATGTGCATGGGCTTTTCACTGACGCCGCGCAACGAAGCGCGCTTCTCGTCCGTTTCGGGGGCAAGGGTTCGGGCGTCTCTTACGACGCAGCTCTCGACGCGGCGCTCGACGCCGTCGCTTTGCATCTCGAAACGCACATCGACCTCGAACGGCTTCTCACGTTTGCGCGATAACAAGCGCCATCAAGGTCAAAGCCGCCCAATGGATGCCGCAGGCAAATCGATAGAGGGTTAGCGCGCGCCTGATGTCTTGGTGAGAGGGCGCCTTGCCCGAGCCGATAAAGGCGTCGTCGATCTTGACTTCGCCATAGACGCGCGGGCCGCCGAGCCGCAAGCCGAGCGCGCCCGCGAACGCCGCCTCGGGCCAGCTGGCATTGGGGGAAGGGTGTCCGCGCGCGTCGCGCCGCATTGTGCGCCACGCCGCCTGGGGCGAAGTTTCTGGGGCGAAGAAAGCCGCGATAACGACGAGAAAGGCAGATAACCGCGCGGGACAAAAATTGACGAGATCGTCGAGTTTCGCTGCGGCGAAGCCGAACGCGGCATGACGTTGCGTGCGATGGCCGATCATGCTGTCGGCGGTGTTGATGGCCTTGTAGCAAGCGCCGCCGGGCAGCCCGCCGAGCGTTAGCCAAAAGGCTGGCGCGACGACACCGTCGGAAAAATTCTCGGCGAGGCTCTCGATCGCGGCGCGGGCGACGCCTGCCTCATTGAGTCTCGCGATGTCGCGGCCGACGATTTTAGCCGCCGCCGCGCGGCCGGATTCCAGTCCGGCGGCAAGAGCCTCCGCGACGGCAAGGACATGGGCATCGAGGCTGCGTTGCGCGATGAGGCTCGATGCGATAAGCGCGGTGAGCGCCAAGTTCGCCGGTTGCGGAAGGTCCAAACCTGCGAGCCCGAAACAGAAAAAATAGGCGCCGCCGCCGGCAAGCGATAAAAGCAAGAAGAGCGTGGCAAAACCCAAGGCGCGGCGCGTGGCAAGGGATCGATCCTCGTGGTTCAAGCACCTGTCGCCGAGCGTAATCAAACGGCCGGTCCAAGTAACCGGATGGCCGATCGCGCGAAAAACGCCTTGCGGATAGCCAAGGCAGGCCTCGATGGCGACGGCGAGCGCCGCGAGCTTCAGGGTTGCGGCCAAATCCATGCGTGAGACTTCCTGTCCCGAGTTGCCGGAGTTGCTCCTGCCGGAGCATGGCGGCGATCTTTTTGCCGCGCGGCGGACCTACCGGCAAGCGCCGGAACCCTGGCTCGATCTCTCAACCGGCATCAACCCTTATGCTTATCCTTTCACCTGTCCGCCGCTGGCAAGTTTTACGCGGCTGCCGGAACCCGAGGCGCTGCGCGGGCTGGAAACGGCGGCGCGAGCGGCTTATCGCGCACCCGCGTTTGCGGAGATCGTTGCGGCGCCGGGAAGTCAGGCGATCATAAATCTGCTGCCTCATTTCGTGCCTGCGCGGCGCGTTGGAATTTTGGGGGATACCTATTGCGAGCACGCGCGAAGCTGGGCCGCCAGCGGCGCGGAACTGACCGTGGTCGAAGACCTCTCCGGGCTCGAAAACAAAGATATAGCCATCGTCGTCAACCCCAACAATCCGGACGGTAGGCTCGCCGCGACGGCGCATCTGCACGCGCTGGCGGCGGTTCTTCGCAAACACGGCGGCCTGCTGATTATCGACGAAGCCTTCGTCGATTTTCTTGAGCCCGGCGCCAGCGCCGTCCCGGACATCGCCGAAAGCGTCGTCGTCGTGTTGCGCTCCTTCGGCAAGACATACGGCTTGCCGGGGCTTCGCCTCGGGTTCGCGATCGCGTCAAAACCCGTGGCGGAAAAACTCCGCGCCGCGTTGGGTCCCTGGCCGGTTTCCGGCGCGGCCATCGCGATAGGCTCGACGGCCTTGACGGATGCGGAATGGCTCGCGGCGACGCGGGCGCGGTTGCACGCCGGCGCAAGAGCGCTCGACAAGATGTTGGCGGCGGCGGGTTTTGCTCCCCTGGGCGGCAGCCCACTGTTCCGGCTCGTGCGGCACGAGGACGCGCAAGGTTGGTTCGAACGGCTGGCGAAAGCCGGGATTCTCGTGCGGCGGTTCGAGGCGCGGCCGGCCTGGCTGCGCTTTGGGATAGCTGGCTCGGACGCTGGCAGGATGCGCCTTTGCGCGGCCCTCGGACTTGAATTGCCGTAATTGCTTCCGTATCGGCCGTTGGGAGGCAAGTCACCCCCGATCTTAGGCGCGCGCCGGAGCGGTTGCAGGCCGCTGGCATCAGGAGGCGAGCGCCAGCACGAACGCCCGCCGCGCGGCGGATAAGCAGCTCCCGCTTCTCCCGGCGGCGCGCGGTTCGCGCTTTTCAACACCAAGGCGGACCTCCCTGCTGTTTCAACAACAATTGTTTGTCAACTATCGTTTGTCGCAATTTATTTGTTTTCATGTGGTAGACCACAGACATGGGTTGACATATTGTTTTTTGAGGTGATATTTCAGAAGGTTAATAGGAAGACGGCTCAAATTCAACGGAGCGTCGGCCGCCGACACGTACGGGATGTCGCCTTTGCGTCAATTTGTCATAGTTTTGTGATGGCAACCGTCACTTAATTTTCGTGCGCCAACTGATGCCTAAACCCATTTACCCATTTGGGGGAAGCGCGCGGCGAGAAAGCGGGTTATAGTGCGGCCGTTAGAGTTATCCAGGGAACGAATATCATGCGCAGTTTAAGCGACATTAAGGAAAAGTATATCCGTCTCCAAACCCGTTTGGGGGAAGCGCCGGACCCGCGCGAGGATCATCGTCCTGCTGATGCTCGACGGGATGATCAAGACATGCGAACTGAAAGAGAACCCACCGAAAAAGAAGCCAAGGGAAATGATACTCGTCGCGTGATTGTCGAAGTAGCGGAGCGGCTCTTCCGGCAACTCGGCTTCCAAAAGACAACGGTCGCCGATATCGCGCGCGAGCTGCGCATGTCTCCGGCGAATGTCTATCGCTTCTTCGGGGCGAAATCCGAAATCAACGAGGCTGTCTGCATGGAACTCCTCGGCAAGATCGAAGCCGAGGCTGGAAAAATCGCCGCGTCTCGCGGCACCGCCCTCCAAAGAATGCGCAACTTGGTCGCGTCCGTCGAAAAGGCGTTTTACAAACAGTACATGTTGGACCGCAAACTGCACGAGTTGATCGAAGCCGCCGTGACCGAAAACTGGACGTCCATTCGCGAGCACAACCATCGCATGACCTTGATGCTTGAACAGATAATCGCTAGCGGCATGGCGGCAGGCGAGTTCCATTCGGGAGACGCGGCGCTCGCGGCACGCCTTGTCAACACCGCTTGCATCCGCTTCTGTCATCCGCGCCTAATGGCGGAATATGAGCAGGAGCCGGAACCGGCTCTCGATCACATGCTCGAGTTTTGCCGGGCCGCGCTCGTCCGGGAGCCCATTTGAACCGGTCGCCGCATAAAAGGGCCGTTCCGTCGCAATAAGACTGGCTGGCCGCCGCGGCAAGCGGAGCATGGCGGCGGAACCGGTCTTCAACCAAGCCAGTTAATCTTCGCGGATCGAGGAAGCCGCTCTCGCGCCCGTCCGATACGACGGGTTCGGTCGTGCGAAGAGGTGGTTCTTGCGGCGGAAACCCCGGGACCCACGGTGGTTGCCGAGCGGGCATCCGCGCAAATCCCCCTCTTTGTTGCATCTCCTCTTGTCACTCACGGTCGTGTCGAGCCTTTAAGGCCTTCGCTGGATCGCTGTCTCGGAGAGAAGCTTGCGACAGAGAAAAGCCGATCAAGCAAAGCCATCGTCTGGTGCCAACGCCCAACAGGCACACCCTCGCTCTCGGCATTGAGCGGATCGGCTTAGTCTCGCTCCGCATTCCCCTCGCCGTCGCCGTTGTCGCGGTCGCGCTCGCGATTGCCGCCGGTTTCGGCGTCACAAGGCTCAAGGTCGACGATTCGCTCAGCCAATTGTTCCGTTCGGACACGCCGGAATTCAGGCTTTACGAGGAGGTGACGCGACGTTTTCCGTCGAGCGAGTTCGATGTGCTCGTTGTCATTGAAGGAAAGAAACTGCTCGAGCGCGAATCGGTCGAAAAGCTACGCGATCTCGTCACCGACCTGCAGCTGATCGACGGCACGCGAGGCATCATCTCGATTTTCTCGGCGCGTCAACCGCCGGAAAACGGTGCGATTCCGGCGCCGCTGTTTGCCGATCGGCTGCCTGTAGGCGCCGGTTACGATGCCTTGGTCCGTCGCGTGATGGGCAATGAGATCATCCGCGGCAAGCTTTTGTCGAACGACGGCGAGCTTACCTTGGCCGTCCTCGCGCTCGATCCATCGGTCGTCGAGAGCAATCGGCTGCGCGATGCCGTCGGCGAAATCCGCACGCGGATGGCCGAGGATCTCGCCGGTGCGGGACTGAAGGCGGAGCTTTCCGGCGTTCCGGTGATGCAGCTCGAGATCCGTAATGCGGTCGAGCGCGACAGGTTGGTCTACAATGCGATCGGGTTCGCCGCCGGCTGTCTCATCGCCATCCTTTTTTCCGCCGCGTTTCTTTCATGATCATCGCGGCTGGTCCGCCGCTGATCGCGATATTATTAGCGCTCGGCGCGCTCGGCTGGCTCGATTTTCGCCTCAATATGTTCCTTAACGTGATGACCCCTCTCATCTTGGTGATCAGCTTCTCCGACAGCATGCAGCTTACCTTCGCCACGCGCGACCGGTTGCTCGCGGGCGAACGCAAATTCGAGGCCTTGAACAATGCGATTTTGATCGTCGGGCCGGCTTGCGTTCTCACCCATGCGACGGCGGCTCTGTCCTTCGTGGCCTTGCAGTTTTCCAGCTCGGAGCTGATACGAAGCTTTGGCGAGGCGGGGTTCATCGCGACGATCATTGCGCTGGCCGCTGTCCTTGTTCTCATGCCGCTTCTGGGCGTCCTATTGTTGCGCGGCGAGAGCGCGTTTGCAGCCCAAGTTGCCCGCTCGGATTTCGGAGTAGAGGCGCTGCGACGATTTTGCGGCTTTGTCGCCGCCCGCATGGTCCGCCGTCCTGGCCTTTATAGTCTGTCCGGCTTCCTTGTCGTCGCCGGGCTTGGATTCAGCGTTGCTAGCCTCGAGCCTAGGTACCGGCTCGCCGATCAAGTTCCGGACAAGCAACAAGCGGTGGCCGCAAGCAACCGTCTCGACGCCAAGCTAACCGGCGCCAATCCGATCGATGTCCTGATCGAATTTCCACGCGACGCATCGCTCTACGCGCCGGAATCTCTCGAAGTTATCGCCAAGGTGCATGCGATTCTCGAGAAACAAGCCGGCGTCGGGAACGTCTGATCCTTGGAGACATTACGCCGGTGGCTCACCGAAGCGGGCAAACCGGGCGCCGGCATCCTGCGGCAATATGTCGATATGTTGCCGGAACATTTGACGCGGCGCTTCATTTCGGCGGGACAGGACGCCGTAGTCGTCTCTGGCCGCATACCGGATGTCGACGCGAGCCAGCTTCTTCCTATTATCGACGCTTTGGACAATTCGCTCGCGGAGGTCCGCGCTCGTCACCCTGGCTACAGGATCTCGGCGACGGGTCTTTCGGTGATAGCCGCGCGAAACAGCGCCAACATGATCGAAAAATTGAGCCGCGGTTTGACGATCGAGTTCGCGTTCGGCGCCGCCTTCCGTTCATTCGTTGTCATGCTGGCGACCATCCTTCCGGGGATTTTCCCGGTCGTTGCCTCTGGCGCCTTGCTCCGCGTGATGGGACAGGGCCTGCAGTTCGCAAGCGTCGTGGCGCTGACCGTTTCGTTCGGTCTCGGGTTGAGCGCGACAATTCATTTTCTCAACCGCTTGCGTATTGAAGACGGCCCTGGCCAGGATCCCGGAGTAGCTGTCGCCCGGGCAACCATACTCGTCGGCCCCGCCCTAATTCTAACTTCGGTGGTGCTTGCTTGCGGATTGGTGGTGACGGTCTTTTCCGCTTTCTAAAATGTTGCATGCGTGAGGCAAGGTTACATTGGCCCGCCAACCCAATCCGGCAATAGCCCATTCATCGATTTAACGCCGGTACTTTTGATTTTGTTGCAGTTTGGCGCCGAATATCGGTTAATATCATCAAGGAGGAGCATGGCGCATCCTCGCGATGCAAACCGTCGGGTGAGAAAGATCCTTGACTAAAAATTCGATCGGGGCTTCGGCGGCGCCTTAAGAGGCAACCCTGCCTCTCGATTGGGTGAGCCCGACCCCGAAAATGGTGGCCGACAGCAAGGCGATCGCCGCGCCCGAGACGCCAACATTGACGAAAGCAAGGTTCGTAAGCGTGACAAGGCAGGCGCCCGCCGTGCCCGCGTAGCACCAGTCGCGGCGACGGCGCGAAGCGCCGCGCAAGAGCACGAACACCGCGAACGCCGCCGCTGCGACGGAAATCCAAAGCGTCGCCTTGCCCATCTCGATCGAAAGCTTTGCCGCCGCTGTAACGGCTTCAGCGGCTCTGGAACCGGAGTTACTTGCCTGATAGATTGGCAAAAATGCGCCGAAACTGCCGGCCCCGTCACCGAAAAACGGTGCATCGCTCAGGAGGCGCTGAGTAAGCTCGACGGCAGCCGTGTCTTTCTTAATGAAGGCGAACCGCAGGTCCTGGTCGCTCGCCGCCACCATCGCCAAGGCAGCAGCGATGACGGCCGCGGTGACGCCAATCGCGGCGGCGCCCAAACGGCCGAGAGCCCAGCGGCGAATCGCCACGGCGGCGCAGAGCGTCAGGAACCCGGACGCTGCCGCGAAGGTCAGGGAGCCGGATCTTGTCGCGGCGACCGCGCCGGCGCAGATCAGGAACGCGGTCAAGCAGGCAAGCGACGCAAGCAGAAGCTTTTCTTGCGATTGACCGGGTTTGTACCGGCGTGTCTCGTGCCGCTCAAGGACGAGGATCGCGCAGGCGGCCGAAAGGGTTACGCCAAGACAGGCGCAATCGAGCGCTTCTTCACGCATCGCGAGGAAGTTGAAATCGAAAAGATCATGGATAAGGGCAGCAAAAGAAATCAGGACGGTAGCCGCGGCCGTGCCAAGCAAAACCGCCTCGGCCCGCTCGCGGTTGATCGCGACCGCGGCGGCCAGCAATATCGTGCCGATAGCCGAAAGATAGCGCGCCAAAGCGATCGCCGTGGCGCCGATGTCAACACTGACGCTTCCGGCAACTCCATGAGGGAAGCCGGCGCTTACGCTCGTCCAGACTGCGTTTGCCAGAAACGGCAGCGGCAATATTTGCATGATCATCAAAACCGCCGGGAAAGCGGCGACAATGAGGAAGGGCCGGGATACCACCGTGGCCATATGCCGGGCCTCGCCTGGCGGCAATTTGGCCGAAACGAGAATAAGTCCGGCCGCGAGCAGCAATGGAATGAGACAAGGAATAATAGGTCCATCCACGGTAACGATCGCGGGACAAAGGCTGAGAAGACCAAGGAGGATGGCAAGCGCGACGGACATGGGATTTGCTTTTGTCTGGAGAGAATTGAAACTGGCCTAACTCCGCCTTGATACCGCAAAGGCATCCGCGCGTCACGGCGCGCGCGCCAGCACGCGTTCGTGTCAAGCCTTGAATTGAGCTATGCCTCACGGGGTTGCTTGTTCGCTTGTTTGGGTCCGCGCAAACCAGCGATAGACCTCGTTAACGCCCTCTTCGAGGCTTGTCTTTGGCCGCCAGCCAAGAGTGGCCAACCGGCTTGAATCCATCAGTTTTCGCGGCGTGCCGTCCGGCTTCCCGGTATCAAAGACGAGCTTTCCTTCGAACCCGGCGGCGCGGCCAATCATCTCTGCCAGCTGGCGGATACTTACGTCGGAACCTGTGCCGCAATTGATCGGCTCGCTAGCGTCGTAGCGATCCATCAGATACACCACGGCATCGGCCAGATCATCGACATAGAGAAACTCCCGCAACGGCGTCCCGCTGCCCCAGACGACAACCTCTGTCTCACCGGCGGCCTTGGCCGCATGGAATTTGCGGATAAGAGCGGGCAAGACATGGCTCGTCGAGACGTCGAAATTGTCGTTTTGGCCATAGAGGTTGCTTGGCATGACCGAGATATAGCGCCGGCCATATTGGCACCGATACGCCTGACACATCTTGATGCCGGCGATTTTCGCAATCGCATACCATTCGTTGGTCGGCTCGAGCGGACCTGTCAACAGCGCGTCTTCTCTGATCGGCTGCGGTGCAAATTTCGGGTAGATGCAGGACGATCCAAGAAAGACCAGCCGCTCGACATTGGCAAGATGCGCGGCCTGAATGACATTTGTCTCAATCGCGAGGTTATCGAAAAGGAAATCCGCGGGGTAGGAGTCATTCGCAAGGATTCCGCCGACCTTGGCGGCGGCAAGAATGACAACATCTGGCTTCGCCTGCGCCACCCATTGGCGGACGGTGTCCTGCTCGCGCAGATCGACATTTCGGCGATCCACGGTCAGGATTTCCACGTCTTCCTTGGCGAGGCGGCGCAGGATAGCCGAGCCGACCATGCCGCGATGGCCAGCGACCCAGATTCGCCGCTTTATCCCGGCATTGGCCGAGGAGTTAGCCATGAAATATTCCTCAGATCCGGCCGCGTTTCTTCATCGCGGTCAAGTCGCTCGCGACCATTTCAGACACCAGCCGCGAGAACGTAACCGTGTGCTTCCAATCGAGTTTCCTGAACGCCTTCCCCGGATCGCCGAGAAGGAAATCGACCTCGGTCGGACGAATGTAACGCGGATCGATCTCGACAAGAGTCCGGCCGCTATTCTTATCGAACCCTTTTTCGTCGGCTCCTAATCCCCTCCAGCCGATCGCAATGCCTATTTCGGCGAAGGCGCGCTCGACGAATTCGCGCACGCTATGGGCATCTCCCGTCGCCAAAACATAATCGTCCGGCTCGGGCTGTTGCAGAATGCGCCACATGCCATCGACATAATCCCGCGCGTGGCCCCAATCGCGCTTGGCATCGAGGTTGCCCAAAAAGAGCTTGTCCTGAAAACCCAAATGGATTGCCGCGACCGCGCGCGTGATTTTCCGTGTCACAAAGGTCTCGGCCCTGGTAGGACCTTCATGATTGAACAGGATTCCGTTCGAGGCATGGATCCCATAGGCTTCGCGGTAATTGATCGTGATCCAGTAAGCGTAGAGCTTTGCGGCGGCGTAAGGCGAGCGCGGATAAAATGGCGTCGCCTCGTTTTGCGGAAAAGCCTGCGCCTTCCCATACAGCTCCGATGTCGAAGCCTGATAGAACCGAGTTTTTTGACAAAGGCGCAGGATGCGGATCGCTTCGAGAAGGCGAAGCGGGCCAAGCGCGTCGGCATTCGCGGTATATTCCGGGGTCTCGAAACTCACCTGGACGTGGCTTTGCGCGGCGAGATTATAAATTTCGTCAGGCTGAACCTCCTGAACGATGCGAATGAGGTTCGTCGAATCGGTGAGGTCGCCATAATGCAAGAGAAAGTTAACGTCGACCTCATGTGGGTCATGATATAAATGATCGACACGGTCGGTGTTGATCAACGACGACCGCCGCTTCACGCCATGGACGATATAGTCTTTTGAAAGGAGGAGTTCGGCGAGTAGAGCACCATCCTGCCCGGTGACGCCGGTGATCAATGCAACTTTTTTTGAAGCCACGCGAGACAAACCCTGAAACTCGGAGCAGACATTGTGATATTTGATATATCAACGCAACCAGAACACAAAAGCAATGTTCCCGCCTTGCCAAAACGGCGTAAAAAGGTTTCTGTACGTAGTCCTCGTCCCGGAGTTGTCTGTGAACGCTCGAAATTTCGCCTTTGTGATCGCGATCGTGGCCGGGCTGTCCGCACCGGGCTTCGCAAACGCGGAAACGCTTGACGCTCAACAGAAAGCGATCGAATTGATAGAAAGTGCCGCAGACAGAATATGTAATGTGGTGTCAACAAAAGGAGAAGCGAAGAGCTCAGAAGTAAAGGGAAATGTGAACGCGCAACTAAGTGGTCTTGCTTCAAAGCTCGTAGATGTAGGCGTTTCAGGAGCCGGAAGTATTAATAGCGAAGATTATCAAAGTGTACTTAGACAAGACTTGGCAGCAACTCTGAAAGATAATGCTGCATGCAAACTGAAAGTTTTCGATACGTTGCAAAGCAAATTATTTAGTCCGGCACCCGAGACACCGCCGGCGGGCAACCACAATTCAGCGACCGGACTCGAACATTTCCTGGGTGCTTGGGTTAATATCGACCCAAATACGCGAGGTGTCCCAAAATTGTACCTGAGTCTTACCGGGCAAAACGTTCTCGTTCATGCTTGGGGAGCATGTCACCCAACCCCATGTGATTGGGGCGAGGTAAAGGCTGAGCCCTATGCGTCTACTGTCTCTTCAAACGTTAGGAGCGACACCACGGTGCTTCAAGGAGTCTTCAAGCCAGCATTCGCAGAAACGACCTTCTTGATTCGTCCTAATGGCGAGGAAGGATTGCGCTTTGAGGAAATCACCCATTTTACTGATAACAGTGGCCGCGCCAACTACTCTTCCACGGACATTTTTCAACGCGCGAAATAAAAGCTGTCGCTACGCTGAGGTAAGGATTTCCTAAAGTAGGGCATCTCGAAAAATACCCCTTCCGCGCGGCCTGCGAATCAGATTCAAGAATCTCTTTGAATTTGACCGCTGGGAGCCGGTGCGATGGGGAATTGGGTTTCTTTGATCTGAGCTGGCGTTATGAAGGCCTCGACGCCAGGGCGATCCGCTGGTGGCGATCGCGGCGATGATTCCATGGGAATCCTTCCAGCCAAACTGAAGGCGGCGCCGATCAAAGGCGAGCTGCACACGTGCGATGCGGCGCAAGAATTTGGCGCGACGCAAGCCTTTTGACGAAGTTTTGGTCTTCAACGCGCCGCCGCAGCGGGCGCTCTACAAGCTTTCCGGCGATCAGGCGGAATGTCAGCGTCGCGAGCGCTTGTCGTTCGTGCGCTTTCCCGGCCTTGGTCTCGAAGACGCGGTTCCCGGCGCCAAGACTTTGTGGCTCCATCGCGAGGCGCTGGGGAAAGCGGGCGCGGCGGAAGAGCTGTTCGATTTGTTCGATGGATTCCTGAAGGACAAGGGCGATCTCGCCAGGGCAAGCGCTGGTTCCAAGCGCTTTTCGTCCGGAGGGAAAAAGAAAAGCGCGAAGGGCGCCAGGAGCGAAGGGAGCATCGGGTTCCGGCGCGCGAAGCGTGCTGGAATTGCGATCCAGCGGGGCAGATCATCTTTGCCTCGATCGTGGCGGCGCCCATGCGGCGCAATTCGCGCGAGGAGAACGAGAGGATCAAAGCAAGACGCCGGAAGACTGGAAGCAGAAGCCTGCCAAGTAAAAGATTGGATTTGAGATTTCAGTCACTG
>QHBR01000249.1 GCA_003244015.1 Hyphomicrobiales bacterium
GCGATGTCTGGGAGCACTCCTATGCGAGTTTGGCGAACGGGTCGACCCTCTCAAGGATGCGAAGCACCTCGCGTCCTTGACTGGATCGAGCCCGTCTCGCCGATAATGCTCGGCCCGTGAGATGAATGACGAAATCTGACATTGACCGATGAATCAAATCCAAAGTTTTACACTAAATTCGGCCTGAGACACGATCAGCACGAACATGCGCGCGTGCCAGCTCAATCGCATAGGAACTGAAGTAGTGGCTAAAGGCACTATCTATCCGGTCAGACAGCCAGTGCGCCTGAGGAACCGTCATGACCTCCAAGCGTTCGTCCAGCTCAGCCGCTGGCTCAGTTACCTTCTCAACGTCAACCCCAAGAAACGTATGGAGCCGATTGGTCTGAAGCGCCGGGTTGCACTCCCATGTCCCGAGGTGAATTAGATTCCCGGCCGCGTATCCCGTCTCCTCCAACAACTCACGTCGAGCCGCGTCGGCGGGCACTTCGTTCTCCTTCACCGAACCAGCCGGTATCTCCAATGTAACGCCGCGGGTCGCATGCCGATATTGCCTGACCATCACCAGCTCCCGCGCCGATGTCACGGGCACCACATTCACCCAGTCCGCTAATTCCAATACAAAATACTCCAGAGCGCCCCCACTGGCGGGAATGACACAGGTGTCCTGGCGAACCTTCAAAACACGATTAGCTAGTACAGTCCGCGAGGAAGCTACACTCCAATGACGAAACGGATAGCCAGCCGACATCTGCACCTCCCTGTTTACCCCTGCTCTTTTGAATCGTGCAGCCAGACAGTCCGGTCTCCGGGGTGTTATTTCCCGGTTTGTGAGAATCGCCGACATTCGGGTTGGGCTGGTGTGCCCCGGTCTCTGCTCGCGAGCTTTGAAAAGGTATTGCCTGACCCGTATGATACAGCACTTGCGCGTGCACGGCGTAATCCCCCACGCGCGCGCGTTATACCGTATGCTTCCTGTATACCTTGCTGTCGCCTTCAAGAATGGCGTCGATCCGCGCCATATAAGGCCCCAGCTTCTTCAATGCCGGCCGTTCGCGCCGGATAGCTTTTTCGCAATTGAAAAGTGGCCGCGCATTGAGAACCAGGTCCAAGAATCGAAATCGCAGCCGCCCGCGGCCGCTATCCGTTGTCACGTTCGTGGGTTTACTTGTCAATAGCGCGGCACGCTTACAAGCTTGCGTGTCTAAATATCAATGCCTTCGGGCGCTCGTCACCGAACCAAATCGGCTCGGAAATCGACTATTGTTTGCCGTGTGACAACGCCTGGCGCATTACCATTTCATGCTCGGGGACTGGGGAATGGACACCGGAGCGCATCCCCGCTCACGATCCAATCACGCGGCGGAGCAGCCATTTGAAGCTTCGCTGCGGCAGAAGTCGCTTGAGTGGCGCCACGATACGCTGCCCAAGCATCTCGACAACAGCGGTACGGGAAAGACGCACCGTCTAACTTCGCTCCTACGAGCCATCTGTGACGCCGCTGATCTGTTCCGCCTCGGCATGGGTCTCCTTGATCGCTTCGAGCACCGATTTTGGGTCGGCTGGCTGAGCCATAGCCTCTGCTTCCTGATCGAGCCGGTTGGGTATGAGCGGATTATCTCGACGAGATTCTTCCAGCAGCTGTATCACCTTGGCCGTCTTCTGCTCGCTCAAGATCGCCAGCTCCAAGTTGAGCTGCTCGCGGAGTTGCGCAAGCTGGTCCTCCCGCCGCTGGGTGGCCAGGATCAAGACCACCATGTAGAGCGAAGCCAGGGAGGCCGCGCCTGCCAGCCATGAGAAGGGAGGCGGATCGATAGGGCGATAGCCAAGTGCGCCGGCGAGCAGATTCAGGCTGATCCAGCTGGCCACGATGACGGTCAGCACGCCAAGGAATCGGGGGCGGCCTACTAGGGCTGTTATGCGATCGACCGCGCGCTGAAGCGGCGTGGCGTTTTGGTGGTGCTCGGCGTGGAGCCGAGCGATAGACCGGATGGTCGCTTCAATATGGGCCGGAACGAGCGGCAGCGGGACGTTGGTGTCGGCCATGACCTATCCTCGACTACGTGTGACCGGCGGGATGGCGTGCGACCGCCATCCCGCTCTGACGTATTTCTTGCTCTCGGAATGAGCGGTCGCGGACGAAGCGTGAGCCGCCTCCCTTTTGAGATGGGTGGCGCACCGCCTTCCGGTACGCCAGCGCTGACCAAAAATCACCTAAAAAGGTTCGAGATTCGTCTCGGAAGCGCCCTCATTCGTGCTCGTAGAGCGGCGGCTATATGCAGGGCTTCGAGTACGTGGCAGCGTGGCGGCTAACTTAGTTGTCGGAACATCTTTGCCGCCAATGCCGAAAAGCCGCATCGGTTCCTTTGCATTATTGGCGAAAAAAGAGGGTAAGGTGCTATTGACCTTCTTCACCCAAAACTGAAAGGTAGCTCGCAGGTTTGCTTGAGCGGAGTGCATCGCGGGTGCCTTTGAAGCGACTGGGAGCTCTGGCATTTTCCTCGGCGGGTACGTTAAAGTAGCGAAGGAAGCACCCTGATTGTCGCAAAGCCTGCCAAAGTAAGAGGAATGTGATGCCGACCGAAGTATCGCCGAACGAACATATTATGCGTGAGCCAGGCTCCTTGCAGCTAGATCCGTCGGGCGAAGGCGTAGCCATCGACGAAACCAAACGCTTGATCGCCTCGAATAAGGTGGAAGGCACGCCGGTTTATGAGCGCCACGGAGAGCAGCTCGGGAACGTCTATAACTTCATGGTCGACAAATACACCGGCCAGGTCGCCTACGCTGTTATGTCCTTTGGGGGCTTCCTAGGGTTAAGACCTGATTAA
>QHBR01000131.1 GCA_003244015.1 Hyphomicrobiales bacterium
CCTTCAGGCCGTCACCAACAATTGCGCATAGCTCTCGGCTGGTGCGTCAAGATCCATCCAGCCGAGCCGGGCAGAGCGCCGAGCCGCTCGAGCCGGTGTCCCCCAAATCGGAGGAAGGCCAACTCGATACTCCGCTGTCAAACTTTCCCCGCTTCGCTAAATCCGGCCCAATTCTAACTTCGCCCCGAATGGGGGAATGTGATGAACTACGGTTGACCGCTTTCTGAACAATGGTCTAAGTTTAGGCCATGCGACAGATTGTTTTAGCTGGGCATTCCCACACGCTTGCCTTGGGGGTTCCCCCACACGACAAAAACACAATCGAATTGGTTCCGATTGTTGAGCGTCATGATCGTGCGGAGTTTTTAGGACTCGTTGGGCCGGCCCAAAGACCGCTCCAATATTATGAAGAGCTTGCGAAGGTCGCGGGAGGCAAGACCATTGCGTTTTGCTATCATGGAGGCCAGCACTACTCCGATTTCGTCTTCGAAAGAGAGCCGTTCGATTTCATCCCCGCGTCGCGGCCGGGCCTTCCTTTGCGAGGATACCCACTCGTTCCGGAATCGCTGATCAGAGCCCATTTTGCAGCCGGCATGGGCCTACTCGAATATTTGATGAAGCGGCTTACCGTTGTTCCGGACTCTCACATCGTTGTCCTCGGAACCCCGCCATCGCGTCGAGAGAATGAAAGCGCGCTCCACACGATACGTGGCAATCGAAACTTCGCCGAATTGGCAAAGAGCGCTGGCCTTACGAACGACGACTTGCGGCTCCTAGACGACTTCGTTCTACTTAAACTATGGTTTGTAATTCAAGACATGATGCGCGAGATCGCCGAGCAACATGGCGCACAGTTCATCGAAGTCCCGCCTCAGACGCAGGACGAATACGGCGCGCTCCTTCGACAGTATTGGCTACCATATGATGTTACGCACGCCAATCTTCAATACGGCCGCGTCTTTCTTGACCACATCGTTGATCGGCTAGGTCACGGATGACGCACCCCTACGATTCTCTGCCGAACCGCTCATTTTGGTCGCGTTCGGTTGCAAACGGCTTTGACGCTTCGGATATTGTCAAAGCCATCGATCCACTGTTGCGCCGCGATGATCGCGTTATGTCGGCGGGGAGCTGCTTTGCCTCCAATCTCGTGCCTTATCTTGAAGGGGCCGGGTTCTCCTACGTCCGCACGGAACGCCTGCACGTGGCCTTCGCGAAGCTGCCCGGCGAAGCACTCGGATACGACAATTTCAGCGCGCGATACGGAAACATCTACACTGCGCGGCAAATGCTTCAACTCATCCAAAGAACCAAGCATCAATTCAAACCACATGAGGATCGCTGGATATCCTCAGGCGCTATTATCGATCCATTCCGGCCCGGCCTCCGATATCCGGCGCGGTCTAATCCAGAATTTGACGCGCTAACGGCACAGCACCTCGCCGCTGTCCATAGCGCGATATCGCAAGCCACGGTCCTAATCTTCACCCTTGGGTTGACGGAGGCTTGGATGTCCCGAGATGACGGGGCCGTTTTCCCGGCGTGTCCCGGCACTGTTGGAGGGACATTCGATCCGGCCCGTCATGTCTTCGTTAACTTTTCAGTGGCGGAAGTTGCCGCCGATTTGGGCGCGCTGATCGAGGCTCTTCGATCAATCAATTCTGATCTTGCGATCATTCTGACTGTTTCGCCTGTCCCCCTTGTTGCAACCGCGAGTGGCCAACACGTCCTTTCCGCGACTACCTACAGCAAGGCTGTCTTACGCGTAGCCGCTGAAGAAATGACGCGGGCCTGCGAAGCCGTTACCTATTTCCCGGCGTATGAGATCGTAACGGGGCCGCAAGCTCCAGCGGATTTCTTTGCCGCCGACAAACGAAACGTAAGCAAGACCGCCGTTGACCTCGTGATGGCCGCTTTCTTAAAGAGATGCGAGGCGCCGGACGGAACCACGCGGGTTACTGTCGAAGCCTCGCCGGATTTGCGCGGGTTAAGCCGTGCCATTGTCGAGGCAGAGTGCGAAGAAGCAATGTCAGACCAGGTTAAAGCGAAATCACGTTGACCGTCCGCCGGTGCGGATCTGGCCGCTGAAAACGCCCGTCTGCGGCGCGAGAACGAGCGTCTGCGCATGGAGAGGAAGATTTTAAAAAAAGCCGCGCTCATCGCGGACCAGCGCGAGACTTTCGCGGTTCGCGTCATAGGCGATGTGCCTTGTGTCTCGCCTTCGGGGTATTGCGCCTGGCGCGGCCGGCCCGAACGCCCGCGCAAGGCGGCCAATCGCGCCTTGTTGACCGAGATCCGGCGGGTCCATGCGGCGCATCGCGGCCGGGGGCATAGGGCAAGCCGTAGCCGCGCCGAACGCCTCATGCGTCACGAAGGCATCCGGGCGGGAGCGCTGCGGCGGTTCCGGGCATGCCCTGCTTTGCGGGAAATAATCGCAAAGGTCCGCCGCGGGGCGACCGGATCTTGATGGTTGATGCCAGTGTTTCGTTGCAAGGAGAGGCCTTGATGTCGATTGCCGGGACGTCAATTGCATTGACGCAGGCTTACCCTTAGCCTGCATTTTCCTTGATTTGCATCGGCAGTCTTTCGTAAAACGGCTAACGAACGCAGTAGCCTTTGCCGCGCAAAATTCCCGGTTGGCGACGCGTACGGCACATGTTTGGCGCCTCCTAAGCGCGGATGCGGATGCTGCAAAGGTTGCCCATCTGGAGAAGGCAATGGACGTACTTGAAGCCGTATCGACCGCGAAAAAACACATTCTCAAAGTTTTCGAAGACGAAAAAATTTTAAATCTTGGCTTGGAGGAAGCATTCTTCGCTGAAAGCCAGAGCGCTTGGCATATTACGCTTGGCTTTTCGCGTTTCTGGGATAACCATAAGGTATTCGCGCAAATATTGCATCCAAGCTTGCTTAAACGAGAATATAAAATTGTAGAAATTCCAGAAAATGATAAAAAGGAGACGTCTGTTAGAAATTATTGTGAGTCATGAGAACGTTTCTCTTGGACACAAACCTGCTGAGGGCATCTCGAAAAATACCC
>QHBR01000321.1 GCA_003244015.1 Hyphomicrobiales bacterium
CTGACGACGCGCGGCGGCATGACATCCCACGCCGCGGTTGTCGCGCGGGGAATGGGCAAGCCATGCGTCTCCGGCGCCGGCACGATCCGGGTCAATTATGCGAAAGCGACGATGACGGCGGCGGGCCTTACCTTCAACAAGGGGGACTTGCTGACCATCGATGGCGCCACCGGACAAGTGATCAAGGGCGCCGTCAAAATGCGCCAGCCCGAACTTTCGGACGAATTTACAATCCTGATGGAATGGGCCGATGCGGTCCGCCGCATGGGCGTGCGGGCCAATGCCGAGACGCCACGGGACGCGCGCGTGGCGCAAAAGTTCGGCGCGGAAGGGATTGGTCTTTGCCGTACCGAGCACATGTTTTTCGAAGCCGAACGAATTGGCGGATTCCGCGAAATGATCCTTGCCGGGGATGAAGCCGGCAGGCGTGCCGCGCTCGCCAAGCTGTTGCCGATCCAGCGCGCCGATTTCACTGGGCTATTCGAGACCATGCCGGGCCTGCCGGTGACGATCCGCCTGCTCGATCCGCCGCTGCACGAGTTTTTGCCGCGAACGGAGATGGAAATTGCGGCGGTCGCGGAAGCCATGGGCATTTCGCCGGAAAGGCTCGCCCAGCGCGCCGCCGAATTGCATGAATTCAACCCAATGCTGGGTTTTCGCGGCTGCCGCCTCTTGATTGCCTATCCCGAAATAGCGGAAACGCAGGCCCGCGCCATTTTCGAGGGCGCGGTCGCGGCCAAGCGCAAGACCGGCGCGGCGGTGCGGCCGGAAATCATGATACCGCTCGTCATCGCCAAGGCCGAGTTCGATCTTATCAAGGCGCGGATCGATGCAATCGCGCAAGCTGTCGCCGCCGAGACCGGCGAGCTCATGGCCTATTCGGTTGGCACGATGATCGAGACCCCCCGCGCGTGCTTGCGCGCCGGCGAACTCGCCGGAACCGCCGAGTTCTTTTCGTTCGGCACCAACGACCTGACCCAGACCTGCCTTGCTCTTTCGCGCGACGATGCCGGATCGTTCCTTGGCGACTATACGGCCAAGGGAATTCTCCCCGCCAGTCCTTTCGCGACGATCGACCTGGAGGGCGTCGGCGAACTCATCGAAATCGCCGTCGCGCGCGGCCGGAAGACGCGGCCGGACATCAAGCTCGGAATCTGCGGCGAACACGCGGGCGATCCGGCCTCGATCGACTTTTTCGAGCGCGCCGGCCTGACGTACGTCTCCTGTTCGCCGTTCCGGGTGCCGGTCGCGCGACTTGCCGCGGCGCAGGCGGCGCTGCGAAGCAAGGCCGCGAGCCAGGCTTGAGGACGGGCGGTGGCAGTAAAAGGCTGACCTGCACTTCGTGTTCCTGCCCAGAGCCTGTTTCGAAAGCCTCGGGCTTTCTTCCGCTCGCCCTTCGAGACAGCCGTCCGGGTTTTTTCATGGCGAGGGTTTAGGTTCTCTGCAAGCCCTTGAGACGTGCTTTAACGGCCGCGCCGCGTACGAAAGAACCCCATGATATCATATGCGCGGAATTTCGAAGATGTCATGATTGCGCGGCTTTTCGATGCCGGGTATCGCGGTTTCTATGTCGACATTGGTGCCGCTCACCCCCGACTTCCTTTCGGTTACCCGTCATTTCTATGAGCAGGGATGGTCCGGGATAAATGTTGAGCCGACCTTTCGCTTCTACCCGCTGCTGTGCGAGACGCGGCCCAGGGACATAAACCTGCAGTGCGCCATCGCTAACAGCCCGGGCCTCGCGACGTTTTACGAAATTCCAAAATTCGCTGAAAACTCGACGCTCGAACGCAGTGTCGCCGATCGCCTCACCGTCGCCGATTTGACCGACGCCGCACGAGGCCGAGGTCGTTCGATTGGCAGACCTTTGCGATCTTCATGTCAAAGAGCGAACGATTGACTTTACGAAGATCGACGTCGAGGGGGGCGAACTCGGTGTTCTGCAGAGTGCAGACTGGGAGAGATTCCGCCCGCGGCTCCTGATCGTCGAGGCAACAGTCGGCAATTCCAAAGTAGAGAATTGGCAAATCTGGGAGCCGATCCTGACTGAGGCCAAGTCTGGTTCGACGGGCTGAATAACTTCTACCTGCGAGAGGAGGACCTGGAGCTGCGTCACGCTTTCCGGTTGCCGCCAAACATTCACGACGGGTTCGAAACCGCCGAGCTCGTCAGATTGAAACAATTGGCGTCCGGCGGAGAGGCACTACGGCAGCAGATCGAGGCGTTGTACTCCAGGCGGACCTTCCGTTGGTTGACACGGTTCGTGAATTGGCCCGAACTGAAGAAGTTGACGGAGCTTTTGAGAAAACCATGAACAAAGCAAGGAGATCCATTGCTGCAATTGGGATTGCACGCAATGGCGGATGATATTTTCAAAAATTGGATATCGAGACTGCGCGGTTCCGGCGCGCCGACATCCAAAGCGGGCGAGACGGCGAACTCACTTCGGAAGCCCCCGGTACCAGCGGCACAATCGCCGTTGAAAGGAAGAGCAGCCATCGGATTGTTTGACGCGCAACAATACTTTGATAATAGTCACACATTGCGGATTGGATCGCCTATAAGCTTCCAAACTCATCATGCCTCTCTGCCGTACCGGCCACAATCCTGTATGTCCCGCGCCTTCAATCACTTTAAGGGACGTCAATGTCCACCTGCCGACCAAAACATCCGCGCTGACGGCGCTTGCGGCCCTCGCGCCGGCTGAACAGAATTTGAACCAAGCAGAAACCAAGCGTCGACGGGCCTGGCCAACTCACCCGCCGCAGGCGAGTCGGCGTATTGGCCGATCGCCACCAAGATGACCTCCAACGCCGGTGCCTTTGGCGCGGTTAACGGCGCGCTCGGCGAAAGCCAGCCGCCGGATTCGACGATGAGTTCGGCGCTTAACAGGACTATCCCTGTCATGGATGCGATCAAAAACGAGTTCGTCACGGCTTCAATCACCGCCGCCGCGAGCACGCTTGGCGCGACAACGACCACGGTTTGTTCGCAGCGGACCTATGTCTCCATTCCGAGCGATTCGCTGACCACGGGCGTCGGTTCGCTCGTCGATGCGAAGATGAATGAAGCCGCCGCCAAGCTTGCCACCCTCCAAGTCCAGCAGCAGTTGGGCGTACAGGCGCTCCGCATCTCGCATTCGAACACTCAGCTGATCCTGAAGCTGCTCGAACCGTAGAATTCGATCATTAGAGAATGGGCGGCTTTTTTTTGCAATATGGCGCTTGCTGCAATTGGCGTTGCCGTCTTCGCCGCGATCGGTTTGGCGGGCGATTCTTTGCGCTGTCCAGCCGCCCGCCCGGAAATCCCTTGGGCCAATGCCGCGAAAATCGCCGCTGGCGGAGGCGCGGAAGCGGTTCCAGCTCTTGGGGACTTTTCCGCGTCGGAAATCAAGGTCAAGTCCACCGCTGTCATGGCGATTTCCACCTGCGCAACATCGTCTTGATCGAAGACCGGCCGGTCTTGTTCGATGCGATTGAATTCGACGCGGCGCTCGCGGCGCGGGGCGTGCTTTAAGATCCCGGTTTTCTTCTGATGGATCCGGGGACACGCGGATTGAGGAGCCGCGCGAACCTGCTGTTCAACCGGTATTATGGATCAGCGATGAATTCGACGGAGAACATCTGAGAATATCCGCGCAGCAATTGCCTCAGCAACTTTGGGATCGACTACCGTCGTCCGCCCTTTTCATCTCTTGCGGGGACAGCGGTAGCATCGCGTAACGCCGTACCTCTTGCTAATTGGTTTTGGGGACCCCATATTGATGATGTAGCGTTGACGCCTTTAAGGTCCCGTTGCCTGATACGGTCGCGAGACGTGGAAGTAACGCCGGACGTAAGCGCGCTCGTGCATTCGTGGCCGTTGAATTTTGGACAATGACAAGGCTCTGAGCTCGTCGTCGCGGGCGGGTGAGTACGTAGCTCTCCCGCATCTTGGCTCAAATGAGCGAGAATGTTTTGCCCGATAATCTCCAGTCTGATTTTAAATCTCCAGTCTGATTTTAGTTCCTGCGGCTTTTGTGCGCTCGCCACTGTGCGTTCGCCACATTCATAGGTTTTGCAGCGAATGGGAGGAAGCCGGTGATTGTTCGCATCTACCCGCACGACGATTTCAGTCTCGCAGCCATTCGAACTCCGGGATCTCGGCGTAACCCCACCAGCCGGCGACTATCTTCTCGACGCGGACGGACAGCTGATCGAGGGTTTCTCTAGGTCTGCCTATCGACGCGTCGCAACACTTCTGTATTTACCATCCCATCTCGTCCGCAAGGCCGCGCCGGGTTGCTTTCGGTCAGCCGCGCGGAACTCGATGCGGCGCTGGAAAAAGATCGAATTGGCAGAGCTTAGTGAGAGGTGACACTCGCACGCCTTGCTTCACACCTCGGAAAGGAGAAAACTCATGACCGGACATTCTACTCAATTGGACAGCAAGTAAGCTTCAATAGTCGACTAGGGATATACCTGAAGCGGGCTGGAATCTTTACCGTCACGAAGCTTTTGCCGCCACTGGGCGCGGAATTGCAATATCGCATCAAAAGTGAAGGTGAAGCCCATGAACGAGTCGCGAGCGAGCATGAACTCCAGGTGGAGTTGAAAAAGCCGATCGTTGCGGCCGGATCTCGATTGCCGCCGTTAAATGTAGGGCATCTCGAAAAATACCC
>QHBR01000176.1 GCA_003244015.1 Hyphomicrobiales bacterium
ATATTTTTCGAGGTGCCCTAAAGTATCTTTCTCTTTTCCTGTCTCTTTATCTATCTCGTGCAAGCAGGACGGCTGGATCTGCGGCAACCTTGCCGAGGGCAGTACCGTAGCCACTTTACGAGCGCCCAGCCCCGCATAGTAACCTACCCGATAGATGGTAATTTGTCGAGTCGGTATTAATTTTAAAGTGAACCGCTTCTCCGCGGTTCACGCTAATGTCCGTGGCAAAGCCCTGAATGCTGGGATCGCCGTCGCCGTTTATCTCCCATTCACTGGGGGGATTGCCACGCCTAGAGTTCTCGCAAGCAATGGGGTTAGTGGGCGGCGTACAAGGATCTGTTTGGCAGTAGGCTGGTAACGCAAACTCATGAAGCATAAGCATGAGAGTCATTACTCTATATCGTGCCATCATGATGACCTTCCCTACCCAAGCGAACGGTCCGGACGGCGCCCTCGAGCAGCTGGTCGATCGCCCTGGTAACAGCCTCGACCGGCGCCATCCCATCGACCGTTTTCAGGACCGCCTTTTTCGCATAATAGGCGGCGACGGGCGCGGTCTCGGCGTGGTAGGCGTCGAGCCGGGTTTTGAACGCCACCGGGGTGTCGTCGGCGCGCACCGTTCCGCCGCACGCGAGCGTTTCCTTCACGCGCGCCGCGATCCGCGCAAGCAGCGCCGCCTCGTCCACCTTGAGTTCGATGACGGCGTCGAGATCGAGGTTCTTGGCGCCGAGCATTTTGGCCAAGGCCTCCGCTTGACGGACCGTGCGCGGGAATCCATCCAGGATAAAGCCCGCTTTGGCGTCCGGCGCCGCGATACAATCGGCGACGATGCCAACCACCGTCTCGTCCGGCACAAGGCAGCCCTTGTCCATGATCGCCTTTGCCGCAAGCCCGGCCGGCGTCGCGGCTTCGACCGCGGCGCGCAGCATGTCTCCCGTGGACAATTGCGGGATATGATATTTCTCCTTGAGCCGCGCCGACTGGGTGCCTTTTCCGGCGCCGGGCGGTCCAAGAAGAACCAGTCTCATCTGCGTTTCCCCCGCAACTTGGCTTTCTTTATGAGCCCCTCGTACTGATGCGCCTGCAGATGGCCCATGATCTGAGCCACCGTATCCATGGTGACGCTGACCACGATGAGAAGAGAAGTTCCGCCGAAATAAAACGGCAGCGCCGCATAGGAGATCAGCATTTCCGGCAACAGGCAGATGAGGGCAAGATAGGCGGCGCCGAGGACTGTGATGCGGGTCAGGATTGTGTCGATATATTGCGCCGTCCGTTCGCCCGGCCTTATCCCTGGCACGAAGCCGCCGTGTTTCTTGAGATTGTCCGCCGTCTCCACGGGATTGAAGACAATGAATGTGTAGAAAAAGGCAAAAAAGACGATCAGCCCGACATAGGCGGCCATGTACAGCGGGCGGCCGTGACCGAGATAGGTCGTGATTGTCGCGAGAATTCCGGTGCCGCCCTGGCTCTGAGAGAAATTGGCGATCGTGACCGGCAACAGCAAAAGCGAGGACGCGAAAATCGGCGGGATGACCCCGGACGTATTCAGCTTCAGCGGCAGAAAAGAGGTTTGGCCCTCGTAGATTTTATTGCCTTGCTGACGTTTTGGGTAGGTGATCAGAAGCCGCCGCTGCGCCCGCTCCATGAACACGATGAAGGCGACCACCGCAACCGACATCGCCAGCACCCCGATGATCAGTCCCGTCGAGATCGCGCCTTGGCGGCCGAGTTCCAAGGTATTGACGATGGCCGAAGGAAAAGCCGCGACAATGCCGGCGAAAATAATGAGCGAGGATCCATTGCCAATGCCGCGCGAGGTGATCTGTTCGCCAAGCCACATCAGAAACATCGTGCCGCCCATTAAGGTCAACACGGTGGAAAAGCGGAAGAACAGCCCAGGCTCGAGGACAACTCCGGCCCCGCCTTCGAGCCCCACCGAGATGCCGTAGGCCTGGAATGCGGCGAGAACGACCGTCAGATAGCGCGTGTATTGATTGATGACCTTGCGCCCGGACTCGCCCTCCTTCTTCAACGCCTCCAACGTCGGGAAGACCGACGTCAGCATCTGGATGATGATCGAGGCGGAGATGTAAGGCATGATGTTCAACGCGAAGATCGCCATGCGCTGGACCGCGCCGCCGGCGAACATATTGAACAATTCAAGAACGCCCTGCCGGTTGCCGGTAAAGCTCTTTTCAAAAACCGCGGGGTCGATTCCAGGCAAGGGGATGTAAGTCCCCAGCCGATAGATGACCAACGCCGCGAGCGTGAACACAATACGCTTTTTGAGTTCCTCGGCCTTGCCGAATGCACTCCAATTGATATTCGCCGCGAGCTGCTCCGCCGCCGATACCATTTACTGCTCCCTTGACACCCGAGGTGCCAGAACGTTTTTTACCATGTGACTTCCAGGGGAATCGAGAGAGTTCCAAATCTCCTCCCGACGCCAACAATTGTCGAGGCCAAGACATTTAAAGCAACCGCGTTCGGCGGCGGGCGCTTATTTCCGCGGGCCGCGGCGAAGAACGCCGGCCTCGCGCCTTGGCGGCAGAACCTAAGACCCGGCCAGCGGAGCCGCGGTTTCCTGTTTTAACAAAACGATCGACCCGCCGGCGCCCTCGATCGCCGCCACCGCGCTCTTCGACGCCGCGGCCACCTCGAACACGAGCTTTGCCGCCAGCGCTCCCTTGCCGAGGATCTTGACGCCATCGCGCAGTTTCGCACAGACGCCGGCGCCGATCAACGCCTCGATCGTCACCGGGGCCGCCGCATCGAGCTTGCCCGCATCCACCGCGGCCTGAACGCGGCCGAGATTGACTTCATTGTAGCGGATCGAAAATGGGTTCCAGAAGCCGCGCTTCGGCAGCCGCCGGTGCAGCGGCATCTGACCCCCTTCAAAACCCTTGATCGCGACGCCGGTCCGCGCTTTCTGTCCCTTGACGCCCCGCCCGCAAGTCTTACCCTTTCCAGACCCGATCCCGCGTCCGACTCGCATGCGCGATCGCGAAGCCAGGGGATTATCCGCGATCTCATTGAGCTTCATCGTCTTATCCTCGTTTCGTCCGGCGCCCGCGCCGCGTCGACAATACGAACGAGGTGCGCCACTTTCGCGATCATGCCGCGCACGGCGGCGGTGTCTTCAAGCGAGGACCGCCGGCCGATCCGGTTCAGACCAAGACCGATAAGCGTCGCGCGTTGCGACGCGGGACGCCCGATTGGACTCTTGATCTGTTCCACGATGACCCGGACCGCGGGATTTGGCGTCATGATTTGTTCCCTTACGCTTCGCTCGCCGCTTCCGTCTCGCCACCTTGGCGGCGTGCCTGGAGAGCGGATACCTTGAGGTTGCGCCGCGCCGCGACGGCGCGGGGCGAATCTTCCCGCCGCAGGGCATCGAAGGTCGCGCGCACCATGTTATAGGGATTCGACGAGCCTTGCGACTTGGCGACGACATCGTGCATGCCGAGGGTCTCGAAAATGGCGCGCATCGGACCGCCGGCGATGATGCCGGTTCCGGCCGGCGCCGCGCGCAGCACCACGCGGCCAGCCCCATGCCGCCCATTGACGTCATGGTGCAAGGTGCGGCCCTCCCGCAGCGGCACCCGGATGAGCGAGCGCTTCGCGGATTCGGTTGCCTTGCGGATGGCTTCGGGAACCTCGCGGGCCTTGCCATGGCCAAAGCCGACCCGGCCCTTCTGGTCGCCGACGACGACGAGCGCGGCAAAGCCGAATCTGCGGCCGCCTTTCACCACCTTGGCGACGCGATTGATATGGACCAAACGATCCATGAATTCGCCGTCGCGATCCTCGCGATCGCGGCCCCGGCCGCCTTCCCCGTCACGCGCCATGAGTTGGTTCCATTTTGCCATCCGCCTCGCGTTTATTCCGCCGCGCGGCCAACATCCTAGTTGCCGCTCGCCTTAAAATTTGAGTCCGCCTTCGCGGGCGCCGTCCGCCAGCGCCTTGACGCGTCCGTGATACATATAGGCGCCGCGGTCGAACACGACTTCGCTTATTCCGGCCCGCGCCGCACGCTCGGCAAGCTGCTGACCGACGATCTTCGCCGACGCCACCGTTGCGCCGCTCTTCAGGCCTTCCCGGTTGGCTTTTTCGAGCGACGACGCGGCGGCGAGGGTGCGGCCCAAGCCATCGTCGACGATCTGGCAATAAATCTGCTTCGATGAGCGGAAGACGGTCAGCCGCGACTTGCCATAGGCATGGGCCCGGAGCGAACGCCGGACACGCGCCTGGCGGCGGGCCGTCACCCTATTATCTTTTGCCATGCGCCCAGATCCTTGCTTTCGTCTCTTCTACTTCTTCTTGCCTTCCTTGCGGAAGATAAATTCGCCGGCATATTTTACGCCCTTGCCCTTATAGGGTTCGGGCGGGCGCAAGGCGCGGATTTCCGCGGCGGTCTGCCCCACCTGCCGCTTGTCGATGCCCGTGATCGAGATTTCCGTCGGCTTTGGCGCGGTAATTGCGATTCCCGCTGGAATCGGGAAAGTCACCTCGTGGCTATAGCCAAGCGAAAGTCGAACGCTCGTGCCCGAGACCACGGCCTTATAGCCGACCCCGGTGATCTCGAGTTTGCGTTCGAAACCTTTCGAGACGCCGGTCATGAGACTATTGACCACCGACCGCGTCGTGCCCCACATCGCCCGCGCCTGCGTGCTGTCGTTGCGCGGCGCGACCGCGATCTTGCCCTCCGCCAAAGCGATGCTCACATTTTCGGGCGCGGTGAAGGACAGGTCTCCCTTGCCGCCCTTCACCGAAATCGACTGGCCGTCCACCTTGGCCGTTACGCCGGCGGGTATGACAACCGGCTGTTTACCGATACGCGACATGCTAGGATTTCCTCGTTTGTCCGGTTAGAAGACCTTGCAGAGGACTTCGCCGCCGACATTGGCGTCGCGCGCGGCATGGTCGGCCATCACGCCCTTTGGGGTCGAAACAATGGTAATTCCCAATCCGTTCGCAACGCGCGGCATCGCGCCGACGGCGGCGTAAACGCGCCGCCCCGGCTTCGACACCCGTTCGATCTCGCGAATGACCGGCGCGCCGTCGGAATATTTCAGCTCGATTTCGAACTCGGTGTGGCCATTGCCATATTCGGTCGTGGAATAGCCGCGAATATAGCCTTCCGATTGCAAGACGTCGAGCACATGCGCGCGCAGCCGCGATCCCGGCGTCTGCACCTTGCCCTTGCGGCGCATCTGGGCATTGCGGATGCGGGTGAGCATATCGCCCAACGGATCGTTCATCGCCATGGTCCGCCCTCCTACCAGCTCGACTTCACGAGACCGGGGATCAGGCCCTTCGAGCCCAAGTCCCGCAGCGCGATACGCGACATTTTCATTTTGCGCGTATAGCCGCGCGGACGCCCGCTCACCTCGCAGCGGTTGCGAATTCGCGAAGCGGCGGAGTTGCGCGGCAATTGGGCGAGCTTCAGACGCGCGGCGAAGCGTTCCTCCATGGTCAGGGTCTCGTTATTGGCGATCGTCTTCAAGCGGCGGCGGCGGCCGGCGTATTGCTTGACCAGTCTGACGCGGCGGTTGTTTTTCTCGATCGAACTTTTCTTCGCCATGAACCTGTGCCTCTAGTTTCCGCGTTTGAAACCTGTTCGTTTCACTGCCGGAACGGGAAATTAAAGGCCCGCAAAAGCGCGCGCGCCTCGTCGTCGGATTTTGCCGTCGTGCAAACGATCACGTCGAGACCCAAAATGCTTTCGGCCTTGTCGTAGTCGATTTCCGGGAACACGATATGTTCCTTGATCCCCAGCGCGTAATTGCCATGGCCGTCGAAACTCTTCGGGTTGAGGCCGCGAAAATCCCGGACCCGGGGCAGCGCGATCGTGACCAGCCGGTCGAGGAATTCATACATGCGCGTCTTCCGCAAGGTGACCTTGGCTCCGATCGGCATGTTCTCGCGCACCTTGTACGTCGCAATCGCCTTGCGGGCATGGGTGACGACCGCCTTTTGGCCTGCGATCAGGCCAAGATCAGCCGCCGCGAGGGTGACCTTCTTGGTGTCGTTGACAGCTTCGCCGACGCCCATGTTGAGGACGATCTTCTCAATGCCTGGCACTTCGAAGCGGTTCTTGTAGCGAAATTCTGCGACGAGCCGCGGGCGCACGACCTCTTCGTAATGTTTCTTAAGCCGCGGCACGTAATCCTTGGGCGGCGCAAGCGCTTCGGCGGTGGCCGCGGGCCTCGCGTCTCCCTTGCTCTCGGGGGCTGGTTTCTTGGCCTTGCCGGCTGCCTTTGGCGCACCCTTCGCGGCGTCCTTGGCAGTATCCTTTCCGGCGTCCTTGCCCGTGGGCTTGCCGCCCTTGGCTCCGCCCTTGCCGGTTTTCGACTCAGCCATCGATCAATTCTCCGGAGCGCTTCGCGAAACGAACCTTGCGGCCGTCCGTCAAGATCTTGAACCCTACCCGCGTGGGCTTGCCGTTCTTGGGGTCGGCAATCGCCAGATTCGATAGATGGATCGGGGCCTCCTTGGTGATGATCCCCGCTTCCTGTTTGGCGGATTGCTTCTGGTGCCGCTTCACCGTGTTGACCCCGCGCACGATCGCGCGCTCCTCTTTCGGCTGAACCCGCACGACTTCGCCTGAACGGCCTTTATCGCGCCCGGCGAGGACAACGACTCTGTCGCCCTTTTTGATTTTTGCCGCCATCACAACACCTCTGGCGCGAGCGAGATGATCTTCATCTGGTTCTTGGCGCGCAATTCGCGCGGAACCGGCCCAAAAATGCGGGTGCCGACCGGCTCCGACTGGGCGTTGATCAACACCGCCGCATTGGAGTCGAACCTGATGACCGAACCGTCGGCGCGTTTGATGTCCTTGGCGGTGCGCACGACCACCGCTTTCATCACGTCGCCCTTCTTGACGCGCCCGCGCGGAATCGCTTCCTTGATCGAGACGACGATAATATCGCCGACGCCCGCGTATTTCCGCTTCGAGCCGCCGAGCACTTTGAGGCACATCACGCGGCGCGCGCCGGAATTATCGGCGACGTCGAGGTTGGTTTGCATCTGTATCATCGTCTAGCGCCTTTCTTCCCAGACCGGTTTCCGGCGGCACGAGGCCAACCGGACTTCGTCCGAGGGAGGTCTTCGCCTCCCAATCAATTAACCCGTCATTTCGCCGCCGCGCCGACGACGGTCCAGCGCTTCAGCTTCGAGATCGGCTTCGTCTCCTCGATCGACACCGCGTCCCCCAGCTTGAAAGCCTTCATCTCGTCATGCGCGTGATATTTCTTCGATCGCCGCACCGTCTTCTTCAACAGCGGATGCGTGAAACGGCGCTCGACCTTGACGACGATCGTCTTTTCTTGCTTGTCGCTGACCACGACACCCTGGAGAATTCGCTTCGGCATGATTGCTTGAACCTGTCTTTGACTAAGCCTTGTTTGCGATCCTACTTCGCGCCTTCGGCCTGCTCTTTCGCCGAAAGCGTCTTGATCCTTGCGATGTCGCGGCGCACAACGCGCACCCGCGCGGTGTTTTCGAGCTGCCCGGTGGCGCGCTGAAAGCGCAGGTTGAATTGCTCTTTCTTGAGATTCAGGAACTCTTGCTCAAGCTGATCCTTGGACATCACCTTGAGATCGGACAAACGCTGCTTCTGTTTCATGACCGCTTGCCCTCTACTCGGCGATCCGCTGGATGAAGCGGGTCTTGACCGGCAGCTTGGCGGCGGCCAAGAGGAGCGCCTCCTTGGCGGTTTCGACCGGAACCCCGTCGAGCTCGAACATGATGCGCCCCGGCGCGACCCGGCAGGCCCAGAATTCCGGGGCGCCCTTGCCCTTGCCCATGCGAACCTCGGTCGGCTTCTTCGAGACCGGGACATCCGGAAAAATCCGGATCCAGACACGGCCGGCGCGGCGCATGTGGCGGGTCAACGCGCGGCGCGCGGCCTCGATTTGACGCGCGGTAATCCGCTCGGGTTCGAGCGCCTTGAGGCCGAACTGGCCGAAATTCAATTCGAACCCGGCCTTCGAGGCGCCGCGTATGCGGCCCTTAAAAGCTTTCCGGAATTTTGTTCGCTTTGGCTGCAACATGATTCAAACTCTCAGAGCTCGCACCGGGCGGTCAGGCGGCATCGCGTTCGCGCCGCCGCCGCTCGCCGCCGCCGGAATGATCCTGTTCGGCCAATTTCTTGTCTTGCGCCATCGGATCATGTTCAAGAATTTCGCCCTTAAAAATCCAGACTTTGATCCCGCAGGTGCCATAGGCCGTGTGCGCCGTCGCGGTGCCGTAATCGACATCGGCGCGTAATGTATGCAGCGGCACCCGGCCTTCGCGATACCATTCGAGCCTCGCGATTTCGGCGCCGCCGAGGCGGCCCGAGCAGTTGATTCTTATGCCCTCCGCGCCGAGCCTGATCGCCGATTGCACTGCCCGCTTCATGGCGCGGCGGAACGCGACGCGGCGTTCAAGCTGCTGGGCGATCGAATCGGCAACGAGGACCGCGTCGATCTCCGGCTTGCGCACCTCGACAATGTTGATGACTACTTCGGACTCCGTCATCTTCGCAACAGTCTTGCGGATCTTGTCGATATCGGCGCCCTTCTTGCCGATCACCACGCCAGGGCGCGCCGAATGGATCGTCACCCGGCACTTCTTATGCGGCCGCTCGATGACGATCTTCGAAATCGCCGCCTGTTTGAGGTTCTTCCTGAGCATCGCGCGAATTTCCATGTCCTCGTGCAGGAGCTTGCCATATTCGGTCCTGCCCGCGAACCAGCGCGAATCCCAGGTCCGGTTGACGCCGAGCCGCAGGCCGATCGGATTGACTTTTTGTCCCATCGTTTTCTCCTTACGCCTGAGCGGTGGCGGCGGCTTCCCGGACAACGATCGTCAGATGCGCGAAAGGCTTACGAATGCGCCCCGCGCGGCCCCGCGCGCGTGGGCTGAAGCGCTTCAGGACCATCCCGTTGCCGACATAGGCCTCGGCGACGACGAGATCGTCGACATCGAGATTGTGGTTATTCTCGGCGTTGGCGATCGCGCTCTCGAGAGTCTTCTTGACATCGAACGCGCTCCGCTTGCGGGAAAACTCGAGATCGGCGAGAGCCTTCTCGACCTTCTTGTGGCGGATCAACTGCGCCAAAAGGTTCAACTTCTGCGGGCTGACCCGCAGCATCCGGGCGACCGCTTTGGCTTCATTGTCCTTCAGCGCGCGCGGCGCTTTCGCCTTAGCCATGATCAATCTCTCTCAGCCTCGTTTGGCTTTCTTGTCCCCGGCGTGACCGTGAAACGTCCGCGTCGGAGAAAACTCGCCGAATTTATGGCCGATCATATCTTCGGTAACGGAGACCGGCACATGCTTGCGGCCGTTATAGACCGCGAACGTGAGCCCGACGAATTGCGGCAATATGGTCGACCGGCGACTCCAAATCTTGATGATTTCGGAGCGGCCTGAATTGCGCGAACTCTCCGCCTTCTTGAGCAGATAGCCATCGACGAACGGGCCTTTCCAGATCGAGCGCGCCATGATCAGCCCTTCTTCTTCTTGCTCTTGTGACGCGAGGTCACGATGAATTTGGCGGTGGACTTGTTGGTCCTTGTCTTTTTTCCCTTCGTCGGCTTGCCCCAGGGCGTCACCGGATGGCGTCCTCCCGAGGTCCGGCCTTCGCCGCCGCCGTGCGGATGATCGACGGGATTCATCGTCACCCCGCGATTGTGCGGTCTGCGCCCGAGCCAGCGGCTGCGCCCCGCCTTGCCGTGCGAAATATTCATGTGATCGGGATTGGACACCGCGCCGACAGTTGCGAAACATTGGCCATGGATAAGGCGCTGCTCGCCGGAGTTTAGGCGGACGATGACATAGCCCTCGTCGCGTCCCACTACCTGGGCGTAGGTGCCGGCCGAACGCGCGATGGCGGCGCCCTTGCCGATCTTCATCTCAATATTATGAACGATCGTGCCGACCGGCACATTGGCAAGCGCCATCGCATTGCCCGGCTTCACGTCGGCCTGCGCGCCAGAAATCACTTCATCGCCCGCGGCGAGCCGCTGCGGCGCGATGATGTAGGACAGATCGCCGTCGGCGTAGCGGATGAGCGCGACAAAGGATGTCCGGTTCGGATCGTATTCGATCCGCTCGACTTTGGCGGGAATATCGAGCTTGCGCCGCTTGAAGTCCACGATCCGGTAACTTTGCTTGTGACCGCCGCCGCGAAAACGCACCGTAATACGCCCATTGTTGTTGCGGCCGCCGGTCGAAGGCTTGCCCTCGGTCAGCTGCTTTAGCGGTTTGCCTTTATAGAGGCCGGAGCGATCGACAAAGACGAGCTGGCGAAGGCTTGGGGTGACCGGTTTGAATGTCTTCAGTGCCATTGGCGCATTCCTCGCAGAAAGTCTCAAAGCCCGGTCGTCACATCGATCTTGTGACCCTCGGCGAGGGTCACAACGGCCTTCTTCAAATCGGATTGGACGCCGCGCGTGCCTTTGAACACTTTTCGCTTGCCCTTGCGGATAAGCGTATTGACCGCTTCCACCTTGACATCGAAGAGCCGCTCGACCGCCGCCTTTATCTCTGGCTTCGTCGCGTTGTTACGGACCTTGAAGATGACCTGATTTGCTTCCGACGCCATCGTCGCCTTTTCGGTGATAACTGGGGCGAGGATCACGTCGTAATGATGCGCGTCGTGCACGAGTTTGGCCGGGCTCATTGGAAACGGGCCTCCAAGGCATCGATCGCCGCTTTGGTCAAGACAAGCGTCTCGCGGCGGAGAATGTCGTAGACATTGATGCCCTGCACCGGGAGGACGTCGATTTGCGGAATGTTGCGCGCCGCAAGGCAGAAGGTTGCCTCAAGCTCCGCGCCATCGACGATCAAGGCGTTGGTCAAGCCGAGCTTGGCGAAACTCGCCTTCAAGGATTTGGTCTTGGCATCGTCCACATGTGCTTCCGGCCACACGATAATTGCGCCATCCTGGGCTTTAGCGGACAGCGCATGCTTGAGGGCGAGGGCGCGCAGCTTTTTCGGCAGATCATGAGCATGCGAGCGCACGAGGGGGCCGAAGGCGCGTCCGCCGCCGCGAAATTGCGGCACCCGCGCCGATCCATGCCGCGCCGCTCCTGTCCCCTTCTGCTTGTACAATTTCTTGCCGGTGCGCCAAATGTCCGCGCGGCCAAGCGTCTGATGCGTTCCGGCGCGGCGCTTGGCGAGCTGATAGCGGACCATCCGCGCGATCAAATCCTCGCGCGGAACGAGACCGAAGATAGCATCATCGAGGTCGATCGAACCGGCGGCCTCGCCGTCGACGGAGGTGATATCGATCTTCATGCGCTGGCCTCCGCCGCTTCCCCGGCCGCGCCGCCCGGAACAGCATTTGCCATGCGGTATTTGCCGGGCTTCGGCGCCTCTTGGGGAAGCGCCTTTTTCACCGCATCGCGCACATAAATCCAGCCGCCGGAGGTTCCAGGGACCGCGCCCTCGACGAGAATAAGACCGCGTTCGATATCGAGTTCGACAATGCGCAGGTTCAATGTCGTCACCCTCTCGGTGCCGAGGTGCCCGGCCATTTTCTTATTCTTGAACGTCTTGCCCGGATCCTGCCTCCCGCCGGTCGAACCATGCGACCGGTGCGAGATCGACACGCCGTGCGTCGCCCGCAACCCGCTGAAATTCCAGCGCTTCATAGCACCCGCGAAGCCTTTGCCGGTGCTCGTCCCGGTTACGTCGACGAACTGGCCAACGACGAAATGATCCGCCGTGATCTCGGCGCCGACCGGAAGCATTGCCTCTTCCTCGACACGGAATTCGGCCAGCTTCATTTTGGGCTCGACCTTGGCGACCGCGAAATGGCCACGTTCCGCCTTCGATACATTCTTGACCTTGGCGCGGCCTATGCCGAGCTGGACCGCGGTATAACCATTGCGATCCTTGGTCCGATGCGCCACGACCTGACAGCCATCGAGCTTCAACACCGTGACCGGCACATTTTCCCCGGCGCCGGTGAAGACACGGGTCATGCCGAGCTTTTGTGCGATGACACCTGACCGCAACATTTTATTTCCTCAAAACCCCTCCATGGCAAAGTGCCCGGCAGGGAAAATCTCAATTCAGCAAGGCGATGATTGGCTAGAGCTTGATCTCCACGTCGACGCCCGCGGCCAGATCGAGCTTCATCAAGGCGTCAACCGTCTGCGGCGTCGGATCGACGATGTCGAGGACCCTTTTATGGGTCCTTATCTCGAACTGTTCGCGCGATTTCTTATCGACATGCGGCGAACGGTTGACGGTGAATTTCTCGATCTTCGTCGGCAGTGGAATAGGGCCCCGCACCTGGGCTCCCGTCCGCTTCGCCGTCGAGACGATCTCCTTCGTCGAGGAATCGAGGATTCGATGATCGAATGCCTTGAGGCGAATGCGAATATTCTGGCCGTTCATCGCATGAAATCCCTGTTTGCCGGCCGCGGCCCTTGGCCCCAACGGCTAACGCCAATCCTCGTTCGTCCTCGTGCCGTAACCGATAGGCGCCAGCAGGGAGACTCTGATATCCAACCACGCGAACGGGTGCGTCCGCGTTATTCCGTAATCGAGGCGACAACGCCGGCGCCGACGGTGCGGCCGCCTTCGCGGATGGCGAAGCGCAGCTTCTCCTCCATCGCGATCGGAACGATCAACTCGACATCCATCGTCACATTGTCGCCGGGCATCACCATTTCGGTGCCTTCCGGCAAGGTCACGACGCCGGTCACGTCGGTGGTGCGGAAATAGAATTGCGGCCGGTAGTCGGTGAAGAACGGGGTATGGCGGCCACCCTCGTCCTTGGTCAGGATATAGGCTTCCGCCTTGAACTTCGTGTGCGGCTTTACCGAACCCGGCTTGCACAAGACCTGGCCGCGCTCGACGTCCTCGCGCTTGGTGCCGCGCAAAAGCGCGCCGATGTTGTCGCCGGCCTGACCCTGATCGAGGAGCTTACGGAACATCTCGACGCCGGTCACCACCGTCTTCACAGTCGGCCGCAGGCCAACGATCTCGACCTCCTCGCCGACCTTGACGGCGCCGCGCTCGACTCTGCCCGTCGCGACGGTGCCGCGACCGGAAATCGAGAACACGTCCTCGACTGGCATCAGGAACGGCTGATCGACCGGACGCTCGGGTTGCGGAATATAGGCGTCCACCGAGTCCATCAACTTCAACACCGAATCGCGTCCAATCTCCGGATTGCGGCCCTCGAGCACGCACAACGCCGACCCTTGGGTGATCGGAATGTCGTCGCCGGGAAAATCGTACTTCGACAAGAGCTCGCGAACCTCGAGCTCGACGAGCTCCAGAAGCTCGGGGTCGTCGACCATGTCGACCTTATTCATGTACACGACCAGCGCCGGGACGCCGACTTGGCGGGCAAGGAGAATATGCTCGCGGGTTTGCGGCATCGGGCCGTCCGCCGCCGAGACCACCAAGATCGCGCCGTCCATCTGCGCCGCGCCGGTGATCATGTTTTTTATATAGTCGGCGTGGCCCGGACAATCGACATGGGCGTAATGCCTCTTCTTGGTCTCGTATTCGACATGCGCCGTTGAGATCGTTATCCCGCGCGCTTTCTCTTCCGGCGCCTTGTCGATCTGATCGTAGGAGGTGTAAGTCGCGCCCCCCGTCTCGGCCAAGACCTTGGTGATCGCCGCCGTTAGCGACGTCTTGCCATGATCGACGTGACCGATTGTCCCGATATTGCAATGCGGCTTTGTCCGCTGGAATTTTTCCTTGCCCATCGTCCGGCTCCTCTCAGATTTTTCTCACGTGCTGCCTCAAGAAATCAGGCGTATTTGGCCTGAATCTTCCCGGCTTCGCCCGCCGGGACCTGTTCATAATGATCGAATTGCATCGTGTAATTGGCGCGCCCTTGGCTGAAGGATCGCAGCTGATTGACGTAGCCAAACATATTCGCGAGCGGCACCATCGCATTGATGACGACCGCGTTGCCGCGCATGTCCTGCCCCTGGACCTGCCCGCGCCTGCCGAGAAGGTCGCCCATGACCGAGCCCGTGTAGTCCTCGGGGGTGGTCACCTCGACCTTCATGATCGGTTCCAGCAAGACGGAGCCGCCTTCCTTGAGGGCGCGGCGGAACGCGGCCCGCGCGCAAATCTCGAAGGCGAGGACCGAGGAATCGACGTCGTGATAGGCGCCGTCGACGAGCGTCGCCTTGACATCGACGACCGGGAAGCCGGCGAGCACGCCGGACCCCATGACACTGTTGATGCCCTTCTCGACACCGGGAACATATTCCTTCGGCACCGTGCCGCCGACGACGTCGCTCTCGAAGCTCGAGCCCTTGCCCGGCTCGTTCGGCTCGAAGATGATTTTCACGCGCGCGAATTGGCCGGAGCCGCCGGTCTGCTTCTTGTGTATTTCATCGATCACCCAGCGCCGGGCCAGTTTCTCGCGATAGGCGACTTGCGGCGCGCCGATATTGGCGTCGACCTTATAGGTGCGCCGCAAAATATCGACCTTGATGTCGAGATGGAGCTCGCCCATGCCCTTCAAGATGGTTTGCCCGGATTCCTGATCGGTCGAAACCCGGAAGGATGGATCTTCCGCGGCGAGCTTGGCCAAGGCGACGCCGAGCTTTTCTTGATCGGCCTTGGATTTCGGCTCGATGGCGATCTCGATTACCGGTTCGGGGAATTCCATGCGCTCCAGGATAACCGGCTTATTGAGATCGCAGAGCGTATCTCCGGTCCTCGTATCCTTCAAGCCGGCCAGCGCGACGATATCTCCCGAATAGGCTTCCTTGATGTCCTCGCGGTTATTCGCATGCATGAGAAGCATGCGGCCGACCCTCTCCTTCTTGTCCTTGGTCGAGTTCAAGACGGTGGTGCCCGACTCGACGTGGCCCGAATAGACACGCGCGAAAGTAATCGTGCCGACAAAGGGATCGTCCATGATCTTGAAAGCGAGCATGGAATAAGGGTCTTCGTCGCGCGGCAGCCGGACCACATCGGCGCCCGTATCCATGTCGACGCCTCGGATCGCCTCGCGGTCGAGCGGCGAGGGAAGCAAATCCACCACGGCGTCGAGCAACGGCTGCACGCCCTTGTTCTTGAATGCCGCGCCGCACAGAATCGGGATGAAGGCGATGTCGCGGACAGCCTTGCGCAAGAGACGCCTCAAGGTCGCGCAATCCGGTTCCGTGCCGTCGAGATAGGCGGCCATGACATCGTCGTCGAGTTCGACCGCCGCCTCGATGAGGATATGTCTGTATTGCGCCGCCTTGGCTTTCAGATCTTCGGGGATTTCCGCGTCGGCATAATTGGCCCCGAGCGCCTCGTCTTCCCAAACCACGGCTTTCATCCGCACGAGATCGACGATGCCCTTAAAATCGGCTTCCGATCCAAGCGGCAGCTGAATACAGACCGGGCGGCCGCCGACCTTGGTTTTGATTTCCTCGACGCAGCGATCGAAATCGGCGCCGGTCTTGTCCATCTTATTGACGAAGACGATGCGCGGCACATTGTATTTCTCGGCTTGGCGCCAGACAGTCTCGGTCTGCGGCTCCACGCCCTGGTTGCCGTCGAGGACGCAGACGGCGCCGTCTAGCACCCGGAGCGAGCGCTCGACTTCGATCGTGAAATCGACATGGCCGGGCGTGTCGATGATGTTGAGGCGCTTGCCGCTCCAATACGTCGTCGTCGCGGCGGATGTGATCGTGATGCCGCGCTCCTGCTCCTGCTCCATCCAATCCATGGTGGCCGCGCCGTCATGGACTTCGCCGATCTTATGCGATTTGCCGGAGTAATAGAGAATCCGCTCCGTCGTCGTCGTCTTGCCCGCATCGATATGGGCCATGATGCCGAAGTTCCGGTAATCCTCGATCGGATGGCTGCGGGGCACGACACAATCCCTTTGGGCGGAAAACCGCTCAACCTCAAGTTTTCTACCAGCGATAATGCGAAAACGCGCGATTGGCTTCCGCCATGCGATGCGTGTCTTCCCGCTTCTTGACCGCATTGCCGCGATTATTGGCGGCGTCCATCAGCTCCGCCGATAGACGATCGACCATCGTCTTGTCGTTGCGGCCGCGCGCGGCGTTGATGATCCAGCGAATGGCAAGCGCCTGGCGGCGCTCCGCGCGGACCTCGACCGGCACCTGATAGGTCGCGCCGCCGACCCGGCGAGAGCGAACCTCGATCGCCGGAGCGACATTATCCAGGGCCTGTTTGAAGACCGGAAGCGGCTCCGAGCGCAGCTTCTGCTCGATGATGTCGAAGGCGTCATAGACGATCGTCTCGGCGATCGACTTCTTGCCGGCGTACATGATCGAGTTCATGAACTTGGTGAGAATGACATCGCCGAACTTCGCGTCCGGAATGATTTCCCGTTTTTCGGCGCTATGGCGGCGCGACATCGTTAGGCTCCGTCGATTCTCTCTGTAAATTCACCTGAAACTCATTTTGGCCGCTTGGCGCCGTATTTGGACCGGCGCTGCTTGCGGTTCTTGACGCCTTGGGTGTCGAGCACGCCGCGCAAAATGTGATAGCGCACGCCAGGCAGATCCTTCACCCGGCCGCCGCGGATCATAACGACCGAATGTTCCTGCAGATTATGTCCCTCGCCCGGGATATAGCCTATCACCTCGAAACCATTGGTCAGGCGGACCTTGGCAACCTTGCGCAACGCCGAATTCGGCTTTTTCGGGGTTGTCGTATAGACCCGCGTGCAGACGCCCCGCTTCTGCGGACAGGCGCCGAGATGGCGCGCCTTTTCGCGGTAGGTCTTTTCCTGCCGCGGCTTGCGGATCAACTGACTGATCGTGGGCATACCTGGTCTTTCTCAGTCTTTCCAATAAGCCGTCGCCGGACAGCCTGCGTGCCCTTGCAATAAAAACCTTGGTCTGTGACACGAATGGCATCAAGGCAAACGCCAAGGCGCCCTAAGCCCGCCAAGGCTTCCCGGCACGGGAATTTAGCAGAGGATCGCGGCATCGGATACCGCGTTCTTGCCTCTTGTCGATCCAAGCGATCTCTTGAGATCTATTGGGATAGTCAAGCCGCTGGGTACGACAGCGTTTAGGTTTGAAAGGTCCGGGACGCGGCGCCCCGAAAGCAAAACCTACGGCCTGTCCGAAGTGGGCGGAACTTAATAGCGCCCGTCTGGCGCGTCAACCCTCATTCCTCATTCGCAGGAAAAATCAAGAACGAGACTTTGTCGTGGCTTTGAGCGTCGGGGCCGAGGCATTGCGGGAGTATCCATTTTGGTCAAGCCAGATTCGTCGTCCAGGTTCTACCGCTTTTCAGAAGGGCGTTGGCAAGGACGAGCAGCTTTCGCATGTGGCTGCGAGTGCCTTTGCAGCTTTTCCGGCGGCGACGAGCTGCGCTTATTTGGCTTTCATGCCGGGATTGAACCGCGCGGCAACGAGGGCTGGCATGTAGAGGGCCTTGCGGACGCTGGCCCGTCCGCCGCGAATGAAGGCGCGGCCGGTCCAGCGTCTCGATTGGCGCGCGACGGGAGCAAGGCCGGCGAGGCTTGCGGCCTGTGCGGCTTCGAGGGTTCCGGGCTCGGGCATTTCGATCAAGAGCGCGAAGGCGGTCAGGCGCGAGACGCCAGGGATGCTCGCCAGGATCTCGAAGCGTTTGCCGAGCGCGGAGTCTGCTTTGATGCGGCTCATCATCTGCGCCTCAATGGCGTCGATCCGATGCTCGATATGCTTCAGCCGCACCGCGTTCTGCCGCTGCAAGAGCGGCAGCGT
>QHBR01000301.1 GCA_003244015.1 Hyphomicrobiales bacterium
GCCCAGGTCTCGATTCACGTGAAACATTGTGGTGCGAGTGGAGCTAAAAAGCTTACAAGGCCTCATACAGCTGGGGGCCGTGAGATGCGTAAGTTGGCGCGGAAAATTGGTCTTTTGGGGGTTTGATGGTGCGGCCCTGCGCGGCGGTTGCGCTTGACCCCGAAAGTCAAACTCGATTGTCATTGGCCCCTTGAATCAGGCCCGCTTCACAGGTTGTCGTCAGGCGGGCACGAACGCCTTCGCCCTCGCATCCGCCAACCGCCGGATCGGTGCTCCGAAGTTGCGCCAATCCCTCGCTCGGCACGTCAAGATCAAGATTTGCACGGCGTCCGCCGCCTTGCGCAAAGCGAGCTGCATCCGTTCGAAGCGGCCGTCGTCCGCATAGACCAAGGCATCATCTAGGATGACGACCGCGGGATAGCCTTTCTCCCGCAGATAGACCGCGAAAGCGAGGCGCACGAGAATGGATAACTGCTCGCGTGTGCCGACGCTCAAGGTCTCGTACGGCTCCTGATTGCCGTTGCGCGTTACGCCGGTGATCTCCAGCGTCTCGTCGTCGAGTGTGACGCGCGCATCTGGCAGGAGCAGCCGCAAGAACGGATCGACGCGTTTTAGAACCGGTTCGAGGAACGCCTCCTTGGCGTCCCGCTCGGCGCTGCTCAAAGTCGTCACCAAGAGATTCCATGCCTCCGCCTCAGCATGTAGGCGATCCCGGTGCGCGATAGCCTGATCCAGCTGTCCCCGTGCTATGTCGAGCAGCTCGGCGATACCACTTTGGCCGAGCGCTGTTAGCCTGCTTCCAGTGGCAATTTCTTGCTTGCTCAAGGAACGCTGTTCGGCCTCAACCTGGTCCAGGGTTGCGTTAGCACGCTCTCGCCGCAGTTGGACCTCTTCAGGATTAGCACCGTCGAGCTGGCTTTCGGTTTCCGCCTTGCGGCACTCCTTTTCGGCGAGAACTACTCGTCCGGTCTCCAGACTGGCGACTAAATCCGCATCAGCGATTTCCTTTCGCGCAGCTTCTAAATCTCCCTTCGCCGTAGCGATACCTTCCTCGGCCGCTGCCACTTTCTCTTTGGCGACCGCAATCCGGGTTGCGTGCTCATGCTGGTCCTTCTGGGCCGCATCGAGTGCCGTCCTCGCGGTCCCCTCTTCGGCCTTCGCGGAGGCTAATGCGCGCGCCTCGGTTTCCGGATCGGCGATGTTTTCTGACAAGAATAGATCGAGTCGTTCGCTAAGCTGCACCCGCTCCGCAATTCTGTCCCTATGCGTAGTCCTCAACGCGTCGATGCCTTCCGGAGCATGTGCCTTGATCAGCCGCATCGCCTCATTGACACTAGCTTCGGCTTCCACGCGCGCTGTAAATTGAGCCTTTGCCTTAGGAGAAACTTCCACCCCTGCGGCAGCGAGGGCTTTGTTTAGCTTATCTTCAGCCTTTTTGAGTTCTGCGCGGCGGTCAACCAATTCCGAGGCGCCAGGCGCGACTTCGACTGCCCCAAAACCCTCCAGGGCAAAGCGCGTTGCCTCAGTCACTTCTATCTCTTCTCTCGCTGGCACCTCTTTGTCGTCTTTTCTTATTGCCTGACTGGCTGATGGCAAGAAGCGGAATCGAGTCGCAATCACATCGAGTGCAGCCCGCGCTTCCCTGACATCGCTTTCCAGACTCTGGATGCGCTCGAAGAGCTTTTTGTCGATTTTGATGCCGAAAAGACGTTCCTGAGCCTCGGACCGTTGGGCAACCAACCTCTCCACCTCTGTAACCCGCCGCTGACCGAGCGCACGTCGAATTTCCCCGGCGCCGCCTCGCACGATCTCGAAAGTGCATTCAATCCAACGATATGTGGCGATCGGGACCGCCTCGACGTGCGGCGCCGCTCCAGGGTGTTCAATCGTGACATCGAGCACGTAGCCGGGGTCATTTTTCGGGAAGCGATCCGGCTCGGGCGTGCCCGAATACCAGATCCTCTCCGAAATCGACCGATGGCCGTGCCAATCACCTAGGGCCAGATAATCGAGCCGGGCGCGCTTGGCGAGGCGCGGTCCAATGCAACGGGATTAGTGGCCTCGCTGGTCTCCGGCAGACGCTCCCGCACCGAGCCATGAGCAAGTCCAATCCGGATGTCATGATCGCCCGTTATGGCGGTGTCGAACCAGTCGGTGAGGTCTGCCACCTCGCGCCGGCGCTGCAATGGCGCCGGCAGAACGACTGCATTGCCGCCAATGGCGATTGGAGCTCGTTCATCCGCGATGATCACGTTTACAGGCAGGGAGAGGCGCCTGAGTCGGCTCCATGGAGACTCTGCGATTGCCGGGTCATGGTTTCCTGGCAGCAGCACCCATGTTCGGTGGAACGGCTCCAGGGCTACTTTGAATCGTCTCAGCGTCTCATCGGCAACCGCAACGTGCTCGAAGCAATCGCCAGCGATAGCACGGCATCCACGCCGCGATCGCGAGCGAGCAATGCAATTCGCCTCAGTGTCTCAAGGCGCGCGGCGCGTAAGGCTCCAGCAACGTCGTTAGGAAACTGGCCGAAGCCCTTGCCAATCTGAAGATCGGCAGTGTGGAGAAAGCGGATGCCCAAGGTCAAATCATCCTAGCTAATTGATTCCTCCGGTGATTTCATAGTGAAGACTGTTATTTTGCATAATTTTTCAGAAAGCCGCAAGTGCCTTCCGGAACCTCGGCCTTCCTTTCGCTCAGGACCTCATCCTTCGAGCCAACTTGTCGGGCTTCTCTCCCGTCGCCCCCTTCGAATGTGGCCATCTCGAACCTTCTTTGCGCGATTCGCGCAATCCCGACGGTTCTCTCCGAGCAAAAACGCGTTTCGCGAACTGACGGAAATCTTGCAAGCGAAAAGCGCCCTTGCGGTTCCAAATGACGGCATTGCGCCTCGGCAATCAGCGAAAAGCATTCCTTTTAGATCATTGAGTGTTGTCGATGAGACTGGCGTTCCCGCCCACCGCCGCGGTGTTGATCGAGACCGTTTGTTCGAGACAAAAGCGGCTGAGGTAATGCGGCCCGCCCGCTTTGGGCCCCGTGCCCGACAGATTGAACCCGCCGAAGGGCTGAGTGCCAACAACGGCCCCGATCATATTGCGATTGACATAGCAATTGCCCGCCAGCCGCCGGCATAAAATACGATCGATGGTGGCGTCGATGCGCGAATGCACTCCCAAGGTCAGCCCGAACCCGCTGGCTTCGATCGAATCGAGCAAGCCATCAAGTTCGGCTGCCTTGTAACGAACGACATGGAGAACCGGACCGAATATCTCGCGTTTCAAATCGCCCATGGCGGCAATTTCGAAAATGTGCGGCGCGACATAAAAACCGCCTGGCGGCGCGCGCGGTATCTCGCCCGCGAAGTGGACAATCGCCGAGCTTCGCATCAGGGCGATATGCGTTTCAAGGTTTGCCTTGGCGGCGGCATCGATGACCGGGCCGACCTCAACTTGCGTATCGCGCGGATCGCCGGCCAGGAGTTCGCGCGCGGCCCCGGCGATCATCGCGATCATCTTGTCCGCGACATCCTCCTGGACGCAAAGCAGCCGGAGCGCGGAACAGCGTTGCCCGGCCGAGCGAAAAGCGGAGGCAAGGACATCATCGCAAACCTGTTCGGGCAAGGCGGTCGCATCGACGATCATCTTGTTGACCCCGCCAGTCTCCGCGATCAACACTGGAATTGGCCCGTACTTCGCGGCCAGCCCCCGATGGATCCTTTTGGCGGTCTTCATCGAGCCGGTGAAAGCCACCCCCGCGATTCCGGGCAAGGCGATCAGCTTCCCGCCAAGCTCGCCGCCGCCCGGCAAGAGATGCAATGCCGAGCCCGGCACCCCGGCGCGGTGGAGAAGCTCGATGGCGATGGCGGCGATCAAGGGGGTCTGCCCGGCGGGTTTTGCGAGGACGCTGTTTCCAGCGGCAAGCGCCGCCGCTATCTGGCCGAGAAAGATCGACAAAGGAAAGTTCCAAGGGCTGATGCAGACGAACACGCCTCGCCCATAACAATTGAGCCGGTTGTCGTCCCCGGTGGGCCCGGGCAAGGCAGACGGGTTCTCAAACAGCCGGCGCGCTTCTTGGGCGTAATAGCGGCAGAAATCGATTGCCTCCCGCCATTCGCCGATCGCGTCCTCCAGTGTCTTGCCCGCCTCGGTTTGCAGCAGGCCGAGCAATGCCGGCGCCTCTGACTCAATGTGTTTCGCTGCACGATCGAGACAGGCCGCGCGCGAGACCGCCGGCGCGCGAGACCAGAGAGCGAAGCCCGCGCGCGCATCGCGCATGGCTTCCGCCAGCAAGCCGGGCGTGGCCTCGCGCACAACACCAATCTTCGACCCGTCGATCGGCGAAACGACCTCGCGCTCGTTGCCCTCGCGCGGCGCGCCAGAGACGATTGGCGCCGCCTCCCGCAGCCGCGCGGATTTCGCGATCGCTTCGGTGAGGGCGGCAAGCGCATGGCGATCGCCGAATTCGATTCCGTTCGCGGTCTTGCGCGATGGCATGTGTATATCCGCGGGCAGCGGCAGGCCCGGCGCCCGGGAATGTGCTTTATTGCCTATGATGGCTTGCGGCCTGACGATAAGCTCGGAACAGGGCACACGCGGATCGCCAAGGCGCGCGACGAACGAGGAGTTGGCGCCATTTTCAAGAAGACGGCGCACGAGATAGGCGAGCAGGTTTTCATGAACGCCGACCGGCGCGTAAATCCGGCAGGCTAGCGCGGGAAGCTCGGACCGCAAGGCGGCGAAAAGGTCTTCGCCCATGCCGTGGAGGCGCTGGAATTCAATGCCCTCGATATCTCCAGCGGATTCGACGATTGTCGCAATGCTTAGCGCGTTATGGGTCGCGAATTGCGGATAGATGATCTCTCGCATGCCGAGGAGCTTTTTGGCGCACGCAAGATAATTGAGATCGGTCATCGCCTTGCGCGAAAAAACCGGGTAATCGGGAAGACCCCGCTCCTGCGCCCGCTTAATTTCCGTATCCCAATAAGCCCCTTTTACGAGCCGCAGCATCAAACGGCGATCGTATCGGCGCGCCGCCGCGGCGAGGTAATCGATCACCGCCAAGGCGCGCTTCTGGTAGGCCTGCACCGCGAGCCCGAACCCGTCCCATCCCGCGAGCGAGGGATCGGCCAGCAACAAATCGACAATATCGAGCGAAAGCTCAAGCCGGTCGGCTTCCTCGGCATCGATGGTGAAGTTCAAATCGTGCTGCTTGGCCGCGCGCGCGAGCTCGGCAACCCGCGGCGTAAGCTCGGCGAGGACACGGGGACGTGACAAAGGCTCATAGCGCGGGTGCAACGCCGAGAGTTTTACGGAAATGCCGGGCCGCTCCGGCAAGGACTTCGATTCGGCGGACGTGCCGATTGCGTCAATCGCATGCGCGTATGATGCAAAATAGCGCTTGGCATCGGCTGCCGTCCGCGCGCCTTCGCCCAGCATATCGAAAGAAAAGTGCCCAACCGTCGATCGAGCTCGCTCCAAGGCATCCTCGATCGTTTGACCGAAGACGAAGTGCGACCCCATGAGCTGCACGGCCCGCCGCGCAGCGGCGCGCAGGGCGCCCATGCCGATCCGGTGCACCAGCGCGGCGACCACTCCCTCCGCCGTTTTACCCTTGCCGATGACGCGCGCGGTCATCCCTAGCGCCCAAGCGGCGGCCGCGACGAGAAACGCCTCCGAGTCCCCGGCGTGGCGGCTCCAATGCGCCGAAGCGAGCTTGTCTTCGATGAGCCTGTCGGCGGTGAGATCGTCAGGCACCCGCAGAAGCGATTCAGCGAGCACCATAAGGGCGAGACCCTCCTCCGACGACAAGGAATATTCGCGCAAAAGATCTTCGACTCCGCCGATGCGGATCGATTTCGCCCGCACCGCGGCGATGAGACGCAAGGCGCGCCGGTCGATCCGCGCCTCGGCCGCTGCGTCCAGCCCGGCGTGCGCAAGGAGATGGGCAGCAAGCAGCTCGTCTTCCTGCGCGTAGGGAGCGGAAAAAGGCGGATGCGTGGAGTCCGGAGTCATGCGAGGCATTTTTTGCAAGCACTGCTAACGGAACCCAATATATGGAGTGACCGGGACGCGCTTGCCTCGTTGAACCGGCGCGGGTAAAATTTCAACCGGCGAGCCCGAGCACATCGGCCATTGCATAAAGGCCCGGCCTTTGGTTCTTGCCCCAGAGCGCGGCCTGCACGGCGCCGCGCGCGAAAATGCTGCGATCTTCCGCGACATGGGCGAGTTCGACTCTCTCGCACGGCCCCGCGAAAATTACTTTGTGATCCCCGATCACAGTCCCGCCGCGCAGCGACGCAAAGCCGATATCGCCGATCCCGCGCAAGCCGGTGTGACCGTCGCGCGCCCGAACCGAATGCTGTTCGAGTTTGACGCCCAGTCCTTTCGCCGCCGCTTCGCCGAGGAGAAGCGCGGTGCCGGATGGCGCATCGACTTTCGTGCGGTGATGCATTTCGACGATCTCGATGTCGTATTCGGGCCCGAGCGTGCGGGCCGCCCGCTCGACGAGAGCGGCGAGGAGATTGACGCCGAGGCTCATGTTGCCCGAGCGCACCACGACGGCATGGCGCGCGGCGGCCTCTAACCTCGCAAGTTGGTCCGCGTCCAAACCCGTCGTGCCGATCACGTGAACGATTCGCGCCTGTGCCGCGAGTGCCGCGAGTGCGACAGTCGATTGGGGCGAGGAGAAATCGACAATTCCGTCCGCGCCCGCGACGGTTGCGAGAGCGTCGCCGCTGATCGGGACACCCATTTGGCCGCAGCCGGCGAGCAGTCCCGCGTCCTGGCCGATCGCGATGGAATCAGGCTGTTCCAGCGCACCCGCGAGGTGAGCGCCCGGCGTTTGCCGAATGATCTCTACAAGGACGCGGCCCATGCGTCCGGCCGCTCCGGCAACGACGAGCCGCATATCCCTCATGACCGGTCTCCCGCGATCCCACTCCTATCCTGTCTATAAGCCGCGGCGGCCGCAAGGAAAAGCGCGGGCAATAACGGCGAACGGCCAACCTGCCCCTGCTCATTTGTCCGTATCAATCATGAGGAACGCTATTCGGACGGCGACGCTTGCCCCAATCAAGCCGAAAGCTACTTTTCGCGATGCCGCGCGAGCAATGGCGGGCAAAATCTCATGGGCTCTTTGTTCGGAGCGGACAATAAATTTTGTTGGTCTGGTATAATTGTGTAAGAAACTAACACAGTAAAACTAGTCGCTGTTACCGGAATTCCCATTTTCATATCTTGTTATTGTGCATTTTTCTGTACATGAGGAAGACGATTTGCTAAAAATTCTCCTGCGAAATCAAGAGGTTCAATGGGCTTTTCTGTATAAAACGCAGTTTTCTGCGTCTGTTTAAGGTATTGTATATTCTGTTTGGACCATACCTAATCGTGAATTGCATTTGCGCCAAAAAAATTCCGAATGTTAAAAAAACAACAATAGACCTTGATATGCCACCCAAATGCATTTTCTTGACTCCTCTGATTCGGTTAGTGGTCCCAGTCTGAGACGAACTGCTATCTGGGGTTGCAGGCTTTATTCCTCGTTTCTGTCGTCACAGAGCAACCGCGACGAACCATCTACGATTATAGGGCACCTCGAAAAATATT
>QHBR01000231.1 GCA_003244015.1 Hyphomicrobiales bacterium
GTATTTTTCGAGATGCCCTATAGCGAGAAGCGAAACGATAGAATGAGAGAAGACAATGCCCGCAATCCACCACGCAAGCACGCTCGTATGCGTGCTTCGCAGCCAATCGTGTGAGCTGTAGACGATATTGTTTGCCTTGATAGTTATCCGCCACAGCAGGAAGCGGCGCCAGTCTCAGCCAAACGCTCGGCCTGGATCGGCGGGCACGGAACCGAGCCATAGGAACAGAACACGCAACAATCGCCCGGCTCCGGCCGCAGCATCGCGCCGCAGCCGGTGCAAGTATAGAAAAACAGGCAGGCATCGGCCGACATGGTCTCCGATTTCGCGGTGGCGCACTGCGGACAAGTGATGATGGATTCGAGGATCATGTTTTAGATGTCGCTCAGCTCTTGGGCGCGGAAGGATAGCCCGCGTTCGTCGTCGCCTTCACGAGCGCATCCAGCTGCGCCTTTATCGTCGAAGGTCACCACGGCCGTCTTGTCCTCGGCCGACACCACGACGTTGGTTACGCCCGGCACCGCCTGGAGGCTCGCCTTTACCGTGCGGGGGCAGGCGGCGCAGGTCATATGCTGAACCGCGAGCGTGATCGTCTTCTCGGCGCCAAAAGCGGTAGACGAAGCAATGAGGCCAAACCCGAAGGCGGCCGTGGCAAGCAATTTGATCATGGGGATTCCTCTCAGGAGTTCAGCAGGAGCGGGGCAAACAGGTCGAAGGCAATCGCCCCGGCTATGATGATCGTGGCCAGGATGAGGCCCACCTTGACGATATGGTTTGGCAGCGGCCGGGCGCACGCGCCTTCCGCGCAGGCAATTTTGTTGCGGCGGTAAACCAGCCAGTAGCCATAGCCGAGGCAGGCAAGGGTCGCCGCGATGAAATAGGGCTGATAGGGAGCAAGCGTCGTGAGGTTCCCGATCCACGCGCCGCTGATGCCGAGGCTGAAAAGCACCAAGGGCGCGATGCAGCAAGATGAAGCCGCGATTGCCCCGAGAATGCCGCCGAGCGCGCTGAGCCGCATCGCCGTCGCGCCCGGGTCATCGGGTTGAACGTTCACCATCGCTTCCTCGATTTCTGGGATAGTGATAAGGTATGTAGTTACTACGGGGTCAAGCAGGTAAGGATCACAAACATGCGACCACTGACCATCGGAACGCTCGCGAAGGCTTCCGGGGTCCATTTGGAGACGGTGCGATATTATGAGCGCATCAGCCTGATGCCAAAGCCTTCCCGGACCGCAAGCAATTACCGGAGCTACGGGCCGGAGCATGTCGAACGGCTGTCCTTCATCCGCCGCGCGCGCGAGATCGGCGCGGGCATCTTGCGCCGAGGTTCAAACCCTGACAACGATCCATCTGGGCGAGATCCGCGCCAAGATCGCCGATCTTCGCACGCTGGAGGCTATTCTCGCCGGCGCCCTGGAGCGCTGTCTTATGGAGCCCGTGCCCGCCTGTCCCGTGCTCGATATGCTCGCGTCGCCGCGCCCATCCTGAAGGTTCTGGCAATGTTGTCAATCAAGGTAATGTCTCAGTTTGAAGGTCGCGTGCGTGAGCGACACGTTCACGCCACCTGGGCCGCTGGCGACTTCGACCTTTGCATCGAGGTCCTGCGCGAGCGCCTCGACGAGGGCTGTGCCCAGGCCGCTTTTCGCCGGCGTGGCAACGGCATGGGGTTTGCCGACCCCATTGTCGGACACGGCGAGCTTCCAGTCCGGTCCGTCGATCTCGTAGCTGACAACGACCCGGCCGTCTGGTCTGTCTATGGGAAAAGCGTGTTTTAGAGCGTTGATCACGAGCTCGGTGACGATAAGGCCGAGGCTGACTGCCGTGGCGGACGCGGCCGTGCCGCCGTTGACCAGAACCTGCAGCGAGATCGGCCGGCTGCCGCCGATCATCGAGGCCGCAAGGCTTTCGCACAGCCTCGACAGGTAAGGACCGATCTCGATCTGGTCGATGCGGTCGGATGCGTGAAGATGCTCCTGCACGGCCGCCACCGCCATAACGCGTTGATGCGCGTCCCGCAGATGCCGGCGGGTTTCCTCCGAGGTCACGGTGCGCGCCTTGAGCATCAAGATGCTGGCGATGATCTGCAGGCTGTTGGCGACACGGTGCTCCATCTCCCGAAGCAACACGTCCTTTTGCCGAAGCAACTCCTCCGTCTGCCGCAACAGCTCTTCCTTCTCGCGTTCGATGGCTCGCCGATCGGTGACATCCTCGAAAGCAAGAAGAAGGGTCGTGTCAGCGTGGTCCGCGTAGAACACCGCGCGGGCGTTCAGGAGCATGACGCGGTGGCCAATCCCGGGAAACTCATGCTCGACCTCGAACGCATCCATGGCGGCGCGCTCCGGGATGATTTTCTCCAGAAGGATGCGAAGAGCTGGAATCTGCCACTGGCCGTCGCCGAGCGCGTAGAGCGGCCGGCCGAGGACGTCCTGGCGGTCGACCTGGAACGTCAGGTAGAAGGAGCGGCTGACGGCGAGCACGCGCAGGTCTCCGTCAAGCACGAGCAGGGGTTCGCGCACGGTGTCCACGATGGCTTGCGCGAGCGCACGCGCGTCTTCGATGTCCCTGAAAGGCTCATTCACGCTATGACCGCTCTCGAACCCTTCTCATTTTATACGGAATACTTCGCGATTTCGCTTGTTTTTGATCCTGGGTTTCATAAATGATTACGGTATGCTGCCTAAAACGCCTCCTAAAATACCTAGACCAATAGCGGCTCCGGGATCATCACCGTAGTAACCATTGTAGCCATTGTAGCCATTATATCCATTGTAGCCATTATATCCGTTGTAACCGTTGTAGCCGTAGCCATAGCCGCCCCCCCTATAGACGTGACGATAGCCATGAAAACCGACGCTGCGTCCGTTGTGAATTCCACGAGCACGAGCAAATGCGGGAGTTGTCGCGATCGCAAGTGCTACTATCAGAGCTAATGTTTTCATCGAAGTTCCTTTATGTTATACGATGCCGGATCATTCCGAGCCTCTTAAGCACCAACACAGCGAGCCCCGATGCCGGGGTCTCATCAAGGCTATCTCGGCCAAGTCGCCAATCAGCCGACATAGGGCACCTCGAAAAATATTCGCTTGAGGCGGGACGGGCGGCGATTTTGGTCGCCGCGGTGTCGGCTTAATTGGCGCCGACCTTTCATCGA